>NZ_JAYRTX010000011.1:0-48011 GCF_041919395.1 Albidovulum sp. | reverse complement strand
GGCAACTACGGTGAAGTCTTCGCGGCAAGCATCGGCGAATCGACCCCGATCGGCCTTGCGCGCGGCCTGAACGCGCAGTGGACGCAAGGCGGATTGCTCTACACTCCGCCGTTCCGTTGATCTGATCTTCGCCGGGGGCGCGTCCGTCAGGATGCGCCCCTTCGGTTCTCAACAGGGACAAACCGGGGCGAGGGGCATCGAGACCCCGTCAGGACTGGCGAATGCCAGCCGCGCGATCCGGTCGGGGATACGACATGACTGTTGTTACGGACGCTCCGAAGGACGCATTCCGTCCGAGCATGCTCATCTACGATACGCGCTATCGTTCGATGACCATCCAGATCGTCGTGCTGCTCCTGTTCATGGCGGGCGCCGCATGGCTTGTCGACAACATCGTCAAGAACCTGCAGACCCTCGGCAAGGACTTCAGCTTCGCTTTCCTTTGGTACCGGGCCGGGTACGACATCAATCAGACGTTGATCCCCTACACGAACGACAGCACGCATGGGCGCGCCATGTTCGTGGGGCTCGTCAACACGATTCTGGTCTCCGTCATGGGCTGCGTCTCGGCCACGATCATCGGGGTATTCGTCGGCATCCTGCGGCTGTCCAGGAACTGGCTCGTGGGCCGGATCATGACGGTCTACGTCGAGACGTTCCGCAACGTGCCGCTCCTTCTCTGGATCCTTGTGGCGCTCGCCGTCTTCACCGAAATCACGCCGGCGCCGAACCAGTTCCGCGTGACCGAACAGATGATCGCCGAGGGGACGGAGCCCGAGGCGACGATGTCGTTCTTCGACAGCATCGCCATCACCAACCGCGGCACCTACGTTCCCGCGCCGGAGGTGTCGCGTAGCCTCGGTTCGTTCACGATCCTGGACGTGCCTATCAGCCTGAACGTGCTCGCGTTCCTCGTCGCGGTGGCTATCGCCGTTTTCGGATACCGCGCCATCAAGGCCCATGCGTCGCGGGTGCAGGAGGCGACGGGTGTGCGCCCGGTGACATGGTGGAAGAGCCTTCTCATGCTCCTTGTGCCGCCGGTCGGGCTTCTCGTCGCGATGGGCTTCCATCTCAGCTATCCCGAACTCGCGGGGTTCAACTTCAAGGGAGGCATCAACGTATCGAACGCGCTGATGTCGCTCTGGCTGGCGCTGACACTCTATACCGCCGCCTTCATCGCCGAGATCGTCCGCGCCGGGATCATGGCGATCTCGAAGGGGCAGACGGAAGCCGCCTTCGCGCTCGGACTCAGACCGGGGCGCACGATGAACCTGATCATCCTGCCCCAGGCGCTGCGCGTCATCATCCCGCCCCTGATCTCGCAGTACCTGAACCTTATGAAGAACTCCTCGCTCGCCATTGCCGTCAGCTACATGGACCTGCGCGGCACGCTCGGCGGCATCACGCTCAACCAGACGGGGCGGGAACTGGAGTGCATCCTGCTGATGATGCTGATCTATCTGGCTCTGAGCCTGCTCATCTCTTCGGCGATGAACGTCTACAACAACGCCGTGAAGCTGAAGGAGCGCTGATATGTCGGGCCTTCACGCACAGACCGCTCCCTTCGTCCGCGACACGATGCTGCCGCCCGAGCCGCCGCCGGCGATGCAGTCCGGCGTGGTGAAGTGGCTCAGGGAGAACCTCTTCTCCGGCTGGCTCAATACGATCCTGACGGTGCTGGGCTTCGTTATCATCGCCCTCCTCGTCCAGAAGTTCCTGCCCTGGTTCCTGCATTCGGTCTGGGACGCGGGTTCGATCTCCGAATGCCGTGCGATCATCGAGGAACGCTGGGGGCCTGGCGCCGAGGGAGCCTGCTGGGCGGTGATCCGCGAACGCTGGCCGCAGTTCCTCTACGGCTTCTATCCGGCAGAGCTCTACTGGCGTCCCGTCCTTGCCTTCGGGCTCCTGCTCATCGCGATCGGGCCGATCCTCTTCACGCAAAGCCAGCGGGCGGCGACGAGCTTCATCACCCTCGTCGCGGCGCTGACGTTCGTGTCGATCCTCGCGCTTGGCCAGCACAACGTCCTGGCGCTCGTCTTCGTGGCGGCGCTCGTCGCGGTGCAGGTCTTCGCGCCGCGGCGGCTGATGATCTTCACGCTGCTCTATCCGGCGGTCGGCTTCTGGCTCCTCTGGGGCGGGTCGGTCTGGATACCGGTCGTCGCGGTCCTGGGCTTCGTGCTCGGGTGGCTGGCGTTCCGGTTGATCCAGCCGGCCGGGGGCTCGATCCTCGGGGCCATCGCGGCCGTGCTCGTGCCGGTCTTCTGGTGGCTCTTTGCTGCCCGGCTAGCAGCGGGGGCCCTGCAGGGCGTGGTGCCGCTCGGCATCGAGGCGGTCCGCTCCGACCGCTTCGGCGGCTTCGTGCTTGCACTGACGATCGGCGTCACCGGCATCGGCTTCTCGCTGCCGATGGGAATCGTGCTGGCGCTTGGCCGGCGGTCGGACATGCTCCTCGTGAAGACGCTCTGCGTCGGCTTCATCGAGTTCATCCGCGGCGTGCCGCTTATCACGCTCCTCTTCACCGCCTCGCTCCTGCTGAACTACTTCCTGCCGCCGGGGACGAACTTCGACATCATCCTGCGGGTCATCATCATGGTGACGCTCTTCTCGGCGGCCTATATCGCCGAGGTCATCCGGGGCGGGCTTGCGGCCCTGCCCCGCGGGCAGTACGAGGCGGCCGATGCGCTCGGGCTCGACTACTGGAAGGCGCAACGGCTGATCATCATGCCGCAGGCGCTGAAAATCTCGATCCCCGGCATCGTCTCTTCCTTCATCGGGCTTTTCAAGGACACGACGCTCGTCATCTTCGTCGGCCTGCTCGATCCCCTGAAGGGGATCACCGACGCCGTGCGCGCCTCGATCGAGTGGAAGGGCGCGTACTGGGAGCCCTACCTCTTCGTCGGCGCGATCTTCTGGATCATATGCTTCAGCATGTCGCGCTACTCCATGTATCTCGAACGCCTGCTGAAGCGCGAACATCGGTAAGGATCAATCCCATGTCTGACCCGCATGCCATCACCCGCAAGATCGACCGTCGCCACATGCAGGTGTCCGACGAGGTCGCGATCCAGATCACCAGCATGAACAAGTGGTACGGCACCTTTCATGTGCTGCGCGACATCGACATGACGGTGAACCGCGGAGAGCGGATCGTCATCTGCGGCCCCTCGGGGTCGGGCAAGTCCACGCTCATCCGCTGCATCAACCGGCTGGAGGAACACCAGTCTGGCCAGATCGTCGTCGACGGGACAGAGCTTTCCTCGGATATCAAGAACATCGACAAGGTCCGGTCGGAAGTCGGCATGGTGTTCCAGCACTTCAACCTCTTCCCCCATCTGACGATCATCGAGAACTGCACGCTCGCGCCGATCTGGGTCCGCAAGATCCCGAAGAAGGAAGCCGAGGAAACCGCGATGCACTTCCTTGAGAAGGTCAAGATCCCCGAGCAGGCGCACAAGTACCCCGGCCAGCTTTCGGGTGGCCAGCAGCAGCGCGTGGCCATCGCGCGATCGCTCTGCATGAAGCCGCGGATCATGCTCTTCGACGAGCCGACCTCGGCGCTTGATCCCGAGATGATCAAGGAAGTGCTCGACACCATGATCGAACTCGCCGAGGAAGGGATGACGATGCTCTGCGTCACCCACGAGATGGGCTTTGCCCAGGCGGTGGCGAACCGGGTGATCTTCATGGATCAGGGCCAGATCGTCGAGCAGAACGAGCCGAAGGAGTTCTTCCACAACCCGCAGTCGGACCGCACGAAGCTCTTCCTGAGCCAGATCCTCGGGCACTGAGTCTCGATCCGGCGGCCGGGGCACCGCCCCGGACAGCGAGGCGGCCCGCCCAGGGCGGCGGGGCGCGCGGAATCAGTCGCGCCCCGAAGGAACGAAGTAGTCGAGCACGCTCCCCGAAGCCGGGGTGACATCCTTCCAGTCCGCCACCTGGAAATCGACGACGAGCGTTGCGGCCGTCGGATAGCGGCGGAAGTCCGGATCGGCCGGCGCGCGCGCGGGGAGCAAGGCGGCAAATGCCGCGATGCCCGGGTTGTGGCCGATCATCATCACGCAATCGCCGGTGGCGCCGCGCAGGATGTCGAGCATCGCCTCGGGCGTGGCGTGATAGAGCGTCTCGAGATGGGCCACCCTCGGCGTCACCTCCAGCGGCGCGGCGGCGACGCGAGCCCAGGTTTCGCGCGTCCGCGCGGCAGTGGAAGAGAGGACCTCGTCGGGCTCGTAGCCGCGTGAGTGCAGCCACTCCCCAAGCTCCAGCGCCGCACGCCGCCCCCGGGCGTTCAGCGGGCGGTCGTGGTCGGCCGTCGCCGGATCGTCCCACGAGGATTTGGCATGACGCGTGAGGATCAGGCGGCGGTGGCCGGGTGGGGTCATGGGTGAAAGAGCCTCATGTGATAGGCGGATTGTTCGGGCAGCCTGCCATAGGCGTGTGAGATCGGGCAAGCGCGGCGAACGATGCAGCCGCCGGAAAGGCAATCGGCGCCGTCTGCCATGTCGAGGAAGGCATGGCAGGCGGGGACGTCGTAGCCCCGGACATCGAGCGCGCGGGCGGGGCAGGCGGACAGGCAGGGCTTCGCCGCGCAACCGTCGCAGGGTGACGCCGCGGGGGGTGCTGGCAGATCGACGCGCCCCGGCAGCGCGATGGCGCCACGGTAGGAGACCATCAGCCCCGCGCCGTCGTGGACAAGCAGCGTGACCGGCGAGGCGAAGGCGCGGCCGGACCGCAGCGCCCAGGCGTAGAACGGATGATGGGGCGGCCCGCCGAAGGGAAGGAGCGCATGGCCCCCGAATTCCCGCGCCAGCCCGCCCACGACGCGCGCCGACCAGCGGTCCAGGGGGTCGGGCGCCCCGTCCAGCCATTCAGGGGTGTTCTTGAACGTGGCCCAGAACCCCGGCTCGCGGGGACCGAGGAGGAGGAGCGTGCCGGTGTCCCCGGGAACGCCGTCGCCCGGCCCGGGGTGGAACGCGCCGAAAAGGTCAAGCGCCTCGGCGGCGGCCCGTACCGCGATCTCGTCGTAGGCGATCACTTCCGGCGCGGCTTCACGCGGGGTTCCGTCGATCGGATGATGGAGCCCGCGCCGTGGTCGGTGAAAAGCTCCAGCAGGCAGGCATTGGGCTGCCGCCCGTCGAGGATCACGGCGGCCCGCACCCCGTCTTCCACGGCGGCAAGCGCGGTCTCCACCTTCGGGATCATCCCGCCCGAGATCGTCCCGTCGGCGATCATCGCGCGCACCTCCTCGGGGGAAAGCTGGGTGACGACCTCGCCGTCCTTGTTCTTGACGCCGGAGACATCGGTGAGCAGGAGCAGCCGGTCGGCCTTGAGCGCCGCGGCGAGCGCGCCGGCGGCGGTGTCGCCGTTCACGTTGAAGGTCTCGTTCGCGTTCATGCCGGTGGCGACGGGGGCCACCACGGGGATGATGCCCGCCGCGAAAAGGTCGCGCAGAACCTGCACGTTCATCTCCACCGGGCGGCCGACGAAGCCAAGCTCCGGGTTGTCGGCCTCGCAGACCATGAGGTCGTCGTCCTTGCCGGAAAGCCCGACGGCGCGGCCGCCCTCGTCCATGATGGCCTGCACGATCCGCTTGTTGACAAGGCCCGTCAGCACCATCTCCACCACCTCGACGGTGGCCTTGTCGGTCACCCGCTTGCCGCGGACGAATTCCGACCTGATGCCGAGCCGGGCGAGGAGATCGTTGATCATCGGCCCGCCGCCATGGACGACGACCGGGTTCACGCCCACCTGCCGCATCAGCACGATATCGCGCGCGAACTCCGCCATCGCGGCCTCGTCGCCCATCGCGTTGCCGCCGAACTTCACGACGACGACGGCGCCGGCGTAGCGCTGGAGATAGGGGAGCGCCTCGGACAGGGTCCGGGCGGTGGCGATCCAGTCACGATCCATGGTCTGCTTTCTCATCGCGCGGGTCCTTCTGACGGGCCCGTGTTAGACCGTCGCGCGGGACCTGCCAAGGGCCGAGAGGCGTTGCCTTTCCCGGGCGAATGCATAGCTTGGCGCCGTAGCAGTGCGGAGGCCGGCATGGGCGAGACGAAAACCCTACTTCTGACCGGCGCGTCCCGCGGGATCGGGCACGCGACGGTGATGCGCTTTGCCCGCGAGGGCTGGCGGGTGATCACCTGCTCGCGCCATCCCTTCCCCGAGAAATGTCCCTGGGGCGGGGGACGCGAGGATCACATCGTCATCGACCTCGCCGATCCGAACAGGACCATCGAGGCCATCGAGGGCATCCGCAAGAAGCTCGGCGGCAGGCTGCATGCGCTCGTCAACAACGCCGGCATCTCGCCCAAGGGTCCGGGGGGAAGCCGGCTTTCCACGCTCGACACGGACCTCAGGACCTGGGGTCACGTGTTCCACGTCAACTTCTTCGCCTCCATCGTGCTGGCCCGCGGCCTCATGGAGGAGCTGTCGGCGGCCAAGGGTGCGGTCGTCAACGTCACCTCCATCGCGGGGAGCCGCGTGCATCCCTTCGCCGGCGCGGCCTATGCGACGTCGAAGGCGGCGCTGAAGGCACTGACGCGCGAGATGGCGCACGACTTCGGCCCCATGGGCGTGCGGGTGAACGCCATCGCGCCGGGAGAGATCGAGACCTCGATCCTTTCGCCGGGGACGGAGAAGATCGTCGAGACACTGCCCCTGCGTCGGCTCGGCCAGCCGCGCGAAGTCGCCGATGTGATCTGGTTTCTCTGCTCGGACGCCTCCTCCTATGTCACCGGGACCGAGATCGAGGTGAATGCCGGACAACACGTCTGAGGGTTTCGGCCGCTGACGCGGCCGACCCCGGGGGGGGGGGGGGGGGGGGGGGGGCCCCCCCCCGCGCGGGCGGGGAGGGAGGCAGCACGGGGGGGGGGTGCGGGGTGTGGGGCCGGGGCGGGGGCCCCCCCGCCGGGGAGACGCCGTCTCCCCGGACCCCTCTGGAGTATTTCTGCCACAGTGAAAGGGGCGGGCTATTCGAGCGCGGCGATGATCGCGCGGAGCGTCTCGATCCCTTCGCCCCTTTCCGACGAGGTGACGACAAGCTCCGGGTAGGCGGCAGTGTGTTTCTGGAGTGCGGCACGCACCTGGGCGAGCACCCTGTCGCGCTCCGCCGCCTGCACCTTGTCGGCCTTGGTCAGCACGGCCTGGAACGGCACGGCGGAGCGGTCGAGAAGCGTCAGGATTTCCTCGTCCACAGGCTTGATGCCGTGGCGCATGTCGATGAGGACAAAAGCGCGGCGGAGCGTGGAACGGCCGGAGAGGTAGGACTTGAGTAGCGCCTGCCATTTCGCGACCACGGAGACAGGCGCCTCGGCGAAGCCGTAGCCCGGCAGGTCGACGAGAAAGCGCCCATCCCCGGCCGCGAAGAAGTTGATCTCCTGCGTGCGCCCGGGCGTGTTCGACGCGCGCGCAAGGTTCTTTCGACCGGTGAGCGCGTTGATGAGCGAGGACTTGCCGACGTTCGAGCGGCCCGCGAAGCAGACCTCGATCCGGTCGGCGGGGGGAAGCCCGTCCATCCGGACGACACCCTTCACGAAATCCACCGGCCCGGCGAAGAGGAGCCTGCCGCGTTCGGCGGCGGCGGCGTCGGGCGCTTCGGCGAGGGGGAAGGGGAGCGTGGTCACAGGACCTCCACCCGGTCGCCCTGCGCCACCGGACCGCCTTCGACGACGGTGCAGAAGACGCCGAGGTCGGTATGGCCGTATTCCGCCTCGAGAAGCCGGAGCACGTCGATGTCGCGCGCGCCCGTCTCGGGGTTGGCGTCGGTGGCGCGGCAGCGGCCCACGCGTTCCACGACCTCCAAGGTCGTGCCGCCGAGGCGGAGACGCCGGCCGATGAGGTCGAACTCGACGAAGGGTGCCCAGCCCTCGACCCAGAGATTGGCGCGGAAGCGGCGCGGCGAAAGCGGTGCGCCTGCCCGTGCCGCAAGGTCATCGAGCGAGGCGCTTCCGATGAGCGAGACGAATGCCACGGGCTGGTCCGTGAGCGGCTGGCCGGGCGCGCGGACCAACGCGGTCGGGGCGGGGGCGTCCACGGGCCAGATCGGCCTCAGCCAGGCGATGAGCTTCGCCTGATCCGCCGGCGCGTCAGGGTCGATGTCAAGCGGCCGCAGGTCCGGGTGGTCGAGCACGAGCCGGCCGTTGGCCTGCGTCGAGGCGGTCACCGCCATCAGCGCAGGCCCGGCGCGCCCGGTGAGGAAGTTCGCCTTGGCGCCCCAGGCGCTCGCGCGTCCGTCCGCAAGGCGTGCGACCTTGGCGCGATCGTTCAGGACGGCCCATTCGCGGTCGAGGGGCAACGACTGTCCCGGGCTCAGCGTCGTCGCGCCGAGATCCTCCGCCCCGATCGACTTGATCGGGTGGCGGTAGATCCGCGCCACCACCGCGGTCATTTCGACTTTGCCTTGTCCGTCGATGCGGCGGGCTTGCGCTTGAAGCCCTGCTTGATGTTGCCGAAGAGATCCGGGCGTTTCCCGTGCATCGACATGATCGTGTACTGCTGGATGAAGGTGATCGTGTTGTTGGCGATCCAGTAGAGCACGAGGCCGGACGCGAAACTGCCGAGCATGAACATGAAGATCCACGGCATCCAGGCGAAGATCGCCTGCTGCGTGGGATCGGTCGGCGCGGGGTTCAGCTTCTGCTGAAACCACATCGAGATGCCAAGGAGGATCGGCAGAACGCCGAGCGAGAGGATGAACAGGACCGAGCCGTGTTCGGGTGTCGCCCAGGGAAGGAGCCCGAAGAGGTTCAGGATCGACGAGGGATCGGGGGCCGAAAGGTCGCGGATCCAGCCGACGAAGGGCGCATGGTAGAGCTCGATCGTGACGTAGATCACCTTGTAGAGCGAGAAGAAGATCGGAATCTGCAGGAGGATCGGCAGGCAGCCCGAGGCGGGGTTCACCTTGTTCTTCTTGTAAAGCTCCATCATCCCCTGCTGGAGCTTCTGGCGGTCTTCGCCGGCCTGCTCCTTCAGCTTCTCCATCTCGGGCTGGAGCTCCTTCATCCGCGCCATCGAGACGTAGGAGGTGCGGGCGAGCGGGAAGACCAGAAGCTTGATGATGACGGTGAGCGCGATGATGGCGAAGCCCATGTTGCCGATCGCGCCATGGAGCCAGTGCAGGAGCCGGAACATCGGCTTCGTCAGGTAGAAGTACCAACCCCAGTCGATCGAATCGACGAAGCGGTCGACCTTGGGCCGCGCCGGGTCGGTCTTGGCCCCGAGCAGGCGATCGAACCAGCCGGGGTCGTTCTGGTAGTGGTCGATCGCCTCCCATTCCTTTGCTCCGGCGAAGAGCATGGTCGTGGCCTCGGCCGTCGCGCCGGGAGCGACCTCCATCACCGAAAGGCGCGCCTCGGTCTGGTAGAGGTCGGCGCCGGGGACGTATTTGGCGACGGACGTGAAGGGCTGCCCGGCGACGGGAATGAGCGTCGTCATCCAGTACTTGTCGGTGAAGCCGATCCAGCCATTCTCGGACACGCTCTGGAGTTCAGCCGGCGCGCCCTCGTTCGGGTCGGTGTCGAGCTTGGGCAGGTTGGCGTACTTGATCTCCTGGAGCGTGCCGTCGCTCATCCGCACCACGCCTTCGTGGAGCACATAGATGCGCCGGCCTTCGGGGATGCCGTGGCGGGCCACGATCCCGTAGGGGGCGAGGCGGACGGCGGCGCCGGTGGCATTCTCGACTTGCTGCGTCACCGTGAACAGGAAGTTGTCGTCGACCGCGACGGTCCGGCGGAAGACGAGCCCCGCACCGTTGTCCCAGGCGAGTGTCACCGGTTGACCCGGCGCGAGCGTGCTGCCGCTCTCGAGCGTCCAGAGCGTCCGGGCGTCCGGCACCGCCGTCGCCGCGAGCCCGCCTGCGGGCAGCCAGCCGTAGACGGCGTAATAGGGCTTGTCGGCGCCGAGTTCGGTGCCGCCGACGGGGGCGAGAAGCCGCACGTCCGGTGCGCCGGGGTCGAGCGACACCTGGTAGTCCTTGAGCGACAGATCGTCGATCCGGCCGCCGAGGAGCGAGAGCGAGCCTTGCAGCCGCGGCGTTTCGATCTTCACCCGCGGCGCGGCCGCGAGGGCGGCCGCGGCATCAGTGGCGGCTCCATCGGAGGACGGCGCCATCCCGCTGGATCCCGGCGCGGGCGCGGTCGCAGTGCCGCCGGCAGCCGGCTGCGTGGCAGCCGGTTGCGTGGCGGCGGGCGTCTCGGGGGCGGGCTGCGGCTCGGGTGGCGGGAACAGCGTGTACCACAGGAGGATCACCAGGAACGACAGCACCGTCGCGAGAATGAGATTCTTGTTCTGATCGTCCATTTCGGACCCACCACCCGTCCTGCCGAGGTTGCGGCTGGTTCAACAGAACGGGGGGCGAAAGGTCAAGCGGTTTCGCCCGCGCGGGAAAGCGATCTGACGCCGCGACCGTGTGCGTTCAGCGCTCATCGGTCTGCCGTGCTGCCATCGGTGTCCCGGCCGCCCGCTGGATGGAGCGCGACGCCGGCTGACGGGTTCGCTTGGCCCCGGATGGGTCACGGTCCCGCGCCGGCGCCCGGCCCCGCGCCTAGCCGGTACGGCGGGCGATGCCGGGCGCGGCGTTCAGCTTGGCGCGGTGGGTCATGAGCCAGTCCTTGACCTGGTGCGCCGGCATCGGCCGGGCGATGGCGAAACCCTGCACATGCGTACAGCCGAGCTGCGCGAGATGGGCGTGCTCCCCGATCGTCTCCACGCCTTCGGCAAGCGTTTCGATCCCGAGCCTTTCCGCCATGGACAGTATCGCCGCCACCATGCGCTGCTGCGATGTGTCCGAATCGACCCGCGTGACATAGGTCCGGTCGATCTTGATCCTTCCCACCGAGAAGCGGCGGATCGAGGAGAGCGAGGCGTTGCCGGTGCCGAAATCGTCGAGGTCGACGCCGCACCCCATATTTGCCAGCGCGGTGATGTTGTGGACGATGACGTCGTTGTCGGTCTCTGCGACAACGGATTCGAGGATTTCCACGGTCAGCCTGTCGGCCGAGAGGTCGAACCGGTCGAGTTCCCACTTGAGCTTGGCGGCAAGGTTCGGGTTGCGCAGTTCGGCCGAGGAGAAGTTGACGGCGACCCGTGGCACACGGAGACCCGCCCGGTCCCAGGTGCGGAGCGCCGAGAGTGCCTGGCCGAGGATCACCTCGCCCAGGCGTTCGCCAAGCCCGGCCGCGAGGATCGCGGGCAGGAAGTCGCCCGGCGTGAGGACGCCGCGCGTCGGATGCTGCCAGCGCGCGAGCGCCTCGAACCCGGCGACATCGCCCGTGTCGGTGGAGAGTTGAGGCTGGAAATAGGCCACGACCTCTCCGGTCTCGAGCGCCGCTTCGACCTGATCGCGCAGCGCATCGCGTTCCATCGCGGCACGGCCCATATCGGCAGAATAGGCGCGGATGCCGCCGGGACCGTTCCGCCTTGCGTCTTCCTGCGCGAGTTCGGCCGCGGTCAGCACGCTGGCGCCGGTCCGTTCGGGCGCGCGACTTGTCAGGCAGAAGCCGACCGATGCACTGACGTAGACGGTCATCGCGTCCACCGAGAAGGGCTCCCCCACCGCGGCGCGGATACGGCCGGCGATCTGGATCACCGCTTCGAGGTCCATCCGCCGCGCGGGGGCGAGCGCGACGGCGAACCGTGTCGCGTCGATCCGGTGGACGACATCGCGTTCGCGCAGCACGCTGGCGATTCGCTCGCCGATGCGGACCGTGGTGCGGTCGCGGGCTTCCCGCCCATAGGTCGCGGCAAGCTGGTCATGGTCGTCAAGCCCGACGACGATGCAGGCCGAGGTCCTGCCGGTATCCTCCTGCGTCTCGCAGGCGTGATCGAGGGCGGCCGTGACGATGTGCCGAGGCTGCGTCGCGCCCGCGTTGTCGCCGGTGTCGGCGGGCGCTCTGGCGGCGGTCCGGTGCCGCGAAAGGAGCGCCATCGGCACGCCCGCCACCGCCGTGATCGCCGCGCCCTTCGGCCCGAACCAGAGGAGGGCCAGCCCAAGCGCGGGAAAGAGCGCCAGGAATTCCGGGTCGGCGATCCGGGCCGCGGTGCGGCGGAGGGCTGCGATCGGGGTTTGCCGGACCATGCGGGCCTCTTCCAACAGCGGCCGCAGGTTGCGGCCCTTCGACGGAGGCTAGGCGGCCGGGGTGACCGGGAGGTTAATCCTCGTGGGCCGTGAGGCGCGGAATATCGCTAAAATGCCCATCACCCGGCACGAGTCCGGCGAAATCGAATAGCTTCGGGTCCAGAAGGTGCGAGGGCCGGGCGTTCATCAACGCGCGGAACATCACCTGCCGCCGGCCGGGGCTGCGGGCTTCCCAACCGTCGAGGATCTGCTTGACCTGCTGTCGCTGCAGCCCCTCCTGGTTGCCGCAGAGGTCGCAGGGGATGATCGGATAGTTCATCGCTTTCGCGAATTTCTGGCAATCCGCCTCGGCCACGAAGGCGAGCGGGCGGCAGACAAGCAGGTCGCCGTCCTCGTTCAGCAGCTTCGGCGGCATCGTCGCCAGCCGCCCCCCATGAAAGAGGTTCATGAAGAAGGTCTCGAGGATGTCGTCGCGGTGGTGACCGAGGACAACGGCGGAACACCCCTCTTCCCGCGCGATGCGGTAGAGGTTGCCGCGCCGGAGCCGCGAGCAGAGCGAGCACATCGTGCCGCCCGGCGCGATCTTGTCGGTGACGATCGAATAGGTGTCGGCATATTCGATCCGGTGCTCCACCCCCATCCGCGTCAGGAATTCCGGCAGCACGGTCGCCGGAAAGCCGGGCTGACCCTGGTCGAGGTTGCAGGCGAGAAGATCGACCGGAAGAAGCCCGCGCCATTTCAGCTCGTGCAGCACGGCAAGAAGCGTGTAGCTGTCCTTTCCGCCCGAGAGGCAGACGAGCCAGCGCGCGCCCCTCTCCACCATGCCGAATACCTCGATCGCCTCGCGCACCTCGCGCACGAGCCGCTTGCGCAGCTTCCTGAACTCCGTCGTCTGCGGCGCGCCCTGGAAGAGCGGGTGGATGTCGTCGGGATCGTCAAGCATGGCGCCGCTCCGGCCTGGGTCGTGGATTGCCATAAGGACAGGTCTTTGCCATCGTCAAGCCGTTGGGCGCCAGACCGCGCGTCAGAGGGTCGTCGGACATGGCAGAGCGCGACACTACCCGGCCGGATGCGGCGCCTGCCGCGCGCTCGGGCCTCGGCCCGTGGATGGGTGTGCTCGTCTTCGGCTTCGGCACGGCGGCGGGGTTCCTTGTGGCCTTCTCGGGGCTTGCCTACCTCGAAGATGGCGCGGGGCTCATCGTGCTCGTATTCCTCTCCGCGCTCTTCGTCGTGGCACTGCTGGGCGCGATCCTCTTTCTCGCCCGCAGGCCGATCCTGCGGCGGCTCTTCGGCCATGCGGAAACGGAGATCGAGCGCCTGGCCACGCCGCTTTCAGCCATGGCCGCGCGCACGATCGAGCGCGATGCGACCGGCGCGACGGCTGCGGCGCGAGAGGTTGTGGCGCTCGCGCTCGCGCGCTACGCCTGGATCACCGCGCGACGCTGGATCATCGCATCTCTCACCGCGCTCATCGCCGCGATGGCGGCGCTTGCGGGGACCGCGCTGCTCTTCAAGCAGAACCAGCTCATTGCCGTGCAGTCCGACCTCCTGCGCGATCAGAACGCGCGGATCGCCGAACAGACGATGCTTCTCACCCAGGATGTCCAACTCGCCGAGGCCGCCCGCAATGCCGCACTCGCAGTCGAGATCACCGGCATCGCCGCCCGGCTGGGCGCGGCGCTCGACGCGGCCGAAGGCAATGGGGCGCCGGCGCCGCGGCAAGAGATTTTCAACCTGATCGATCCATCGTCGCTCGACCGGGAACTGATGCTGCGCATCACCTCGATCTCGCGTGCGACCCAGCCCTACAGGTTCCTCGATCTTGGCGTGCGGTCGCAGGATTCGGGTGACAAGACGCGCCGCGCGATGCTGCGGCGGCGGGCCGATCTGCCGAAGACCTACGCGCGGATGGCAACGGCTTTCAACTGGCCGGAAGAGGGCGCGGAGAACCGGCTCATCGATCGCCCTGCCAGCCCGGAGCGGGGGCAACTCCTGAGCGTTCTTCTCGGCGCGGGCATTCACAACCTCGAACCGCTGAATCTCGCCGGGCTCGACCTGTCCTTCGCCTACCTGCCCAACGCGGACATCGCCGTTCTGACCGGGCTCGGCGCGCGGCTGTCCTACGCCGACCTGTCCGGCAGCTACCTGACGGAGGCGGACCTCGGCGGGGCCTATCTGGAGAATGCCCGGTTCCGGGACGCGCAGTTCCGCCGGTCGAGTTTTGCCGTTGTCGGTCCGGAGCGGACGCGCGCGCCCTTCCTGCCGGAAAACTCCCCCTATTCGAGCTTCCTCGCAGGCGCGGACTTCGACGGTTCGGTGCATTTCGGCACCGATTTCGGCGGCGCGCTCCTGACGGCGGCGAGCTTTGACGGTGCGGTGCTGCTGGGTGCCCGGTTCGACGGCGCGGGCTTGGGCGCGGCGACGTTTCGCGGTGCGGTTCTGATCGGGGCAAGCTTCGCGGGAGCGGAGTTGAAATCCGCCGATCTCGACGGCGCGATCGTCTTCGGCCGTGACGTGCTGGACGAGCTTGCGCGCGCCGCCGCACCCGGAAGCTTCGTGCCCGAACGGTTCCGGGCAGAGCCGGTGACGCTCGACGACGTGATGGCGATCAATCTCGTCTACCAGAACCTCGAACGAAGCGAAGTCGAGGAAGCGGCAGGCGGCGGCGCACCTTTTCGCCTGACCCGCGTTCAGCCCTTCGAGGACTGATCCCCGCCGCCGTCGTTGTCGCATCCTCGACCCGGCACCGGATCGTACCCCGAGCCGCCCCATGGATGGCAGCGCCCGATCCGCCGGAGCGCCAGCCAGCTTCCCCGCAGCGCGCCGTGCTTCTCCAGCGCGTCGAGCGCATAGGCCGAGCAGGTCGGCTGGTAGCGGCAGGAATGTCCGACCCAGGGACTGAGGATCAGCCGGTACGCCCGCACGGGCAAGGCCACGACATGGGCGAGGGGTGTCATCCCTTGGGTCCGTGGATCCGGTCGAGCGCGCGCATGAGGTCGGCCTTCAGGTCGGCGAAATCGCGGGCCGCCGTCGCCTCGGGTCGGCCGACGAGTACATAATCCCAGCCTGGCCGGCCGTGAAGCGGCAGGATGACGCGGGCGATTTCGCGCAGGCGCCGCTTTGCGCGGTTGCGGGCCACGGCGTTGCCGAGCTTCTTCGAGCAGGTGAACCCGACCCGGATCGCTGCCGGATCGGCCGCCTCGGGCCCGCGCTGCCGCGCCTGGAGGAGGAAGCCCGGCATCCCCTGCCGGCGCCCCTGCGCGGCACGGAGGAATTCGGCGCGCTTTGTCAGCGTCAGGCAAACGGAAACCGCCGGGGGCGTGTCCGTGTCCCGGGCCATCTGGCCTTGCACGGGCGCCTCCGGCGGTGTCATGCCGTGTGCCGTCGGTCCGGCCCTCAGGCCGAGAGGACCTTGCGGCCCTTTGCGCGGCGCGCGGCCAGAACCTTGCGGCCACCCTTGGTCGCCATGCGCGCCCGGAAGCCATGGCGACGGGCGCGGACGAGGTTCGACGGTTGGTAGGTGCGCTTCATCGCGTCAACTCCGTTTTCGTGCAGCCCAAACCGGTCACGGATTCGAAGGCCGCTGTCATTCGAAGCCCGGCTATTAGACGGCTCAAGCGGGCAAGTCAACTCGCCTTGGCCCGGAAATCGGGCTTTTGCGCGCGGTCGCGTGGCGGCTTTTCGGTCGGTCGGGCCGATCTGCAGGCGAGGAGGTTTAACAGCCGGCGGCAAATGCTTATCCTTCGTGGCAGCAGGCTCGGCAAGGAGCCCCGCGCGGACGCCGCCCGCGGTCGGCAGGGATGGAACGATTGAAGCTTTTCAACACGCTTTCGGGCCGGTTCCTTCTCCTGACGATGCTCTTCGTCATGCTCGCCGAGGTGCTGATCTTCGTTCCTTCGGTCGCGCGCTTTCGCCAGGACTACATCCTGTCGCGCCTCGAACGCGCGCAGATCGCCTCGCTCGCCCTTCTGGCCACCGACGAGATGATCGACGAGAACCTCGAACGGGAATTGCTGGAGAATGCCGAGGTCTTCAACGTCGTTCTCAGGCGCGACGAGGTGCGCCAGCTTGTGCTCTCCTCGCCCATTCCCGCACCGATCTGGCGAAGCTACGACCTGCGCGCGCCCTCTGCCTTCGAACTCATCCGTGACGCGGTCGCGTGTCTTGTCGATCCGACCGACCGCACCATACGGGTGATCGGCGACCCCGTGCGGCAGGCCGGGCTCCTGATCGAGGCGACTATGAGTACGGCGCCGCTGCGGGCTGCGATGATCGACTACGGCCTTCGCATCCTCGGGCTTTCCGCGTTGATCTCGGTGGTGACGGCGACACTGCTCTTCCTCGCGGTCCGGCAGGTTCTGGTGGCACCGATCCGCCGGCTCGTGTCGCAGATGCGGCTTTACGCCGAAGCGCCCGAGGATGCCCGGCGGGTGATTGAACCCGATGCCGACGTGATCGAACTGCGCGAGGCGGAAGAGGCGCTCAGGTCGATGGAACGCCAGTTGACCGGTGCCTTGAAGCAGAAGGAACGGCTGGCGCAGTTGGGCGGCGGCGTGGCCAAGGTCAGCCATGACCTGAGGAATATCCTGACGACGGCGCAGCTTCTGGCCGACCGCATCGAGGGCAGCGACGATCCCATGGTGAAACGCTCGGCGCCGAAGCTCGTGGGCTCGATCAGCCGGGCTGTGGCGCTCTGCGAATCCACGCTTACGTTCGGCAAGGCCGACGAGCCGCCGCCGACGCTTGCGCGGTTCATGCTCGCGGGTCTCGTCCGCGACATCGTGGAGAGCGAGCGGCTCGCGTCGGGCGAGGCCGCGGTGGAGTTCTTGACCGACGTGCCCGCCTCGCTCACGATCCGCGCCGATCAGGAGCAGCTGCACCGGGTCCTGACGAACCTCGTGCGCAACGCCCGGCAGGCGATCGAGGCGACGGAGCGCCCGGGCACCATCGAGGTCGGAGCGGGCGAGGAAGAGCACGGATGGTGGATCCGGGTGGGCGACACCGGACCCGGCCTGCCGGAGCGTGCGCGCGACCATCTTTTCCAGCCGTTCCAGGGCAATGTCCGCAAGGGCGGTGCCGGTCTCGGCCTTGCCATCGCGGCCGAACTTGTCCGCGGCCATGGCGGCCGGCTGGAACTGCTGAAGACAGGTGCGGACGGGACCGAGTTCATGATCCACCTTCCGCGTGACCTCGCCGCGCCGTCGCTTGCGGCCCCGGCCTGAAGCGCACTTGCGCAGACTCGGTTTTGCCCTTGCGTTGGCCAGCCTGCCTCGCTAAATGGCTGCCCTACGCGCCCGTAGCTCAGCTGGATAGAGCACCAGACTACGAATCTGGGGGTCAGGAGTTCGAATCTCTTCGGGCGCGCCATCAGACTCCCCCGACCTGAGCGGAACCGCCCGTCATGCGTGAACGAGCCTCCCCCGCCCCGCGTAGCGGGTCCGTGCTGGGTCTCGATGTCGGCTGTTCGCCCCGGCGGCGGTCCAGTGCGATCTGCCGGCTCGACTGGGACGGGGAGTCGGTCAGCTGGCACTTTGCCCGGTTCCGGGCGGTCGAGCCTGAGCGGTCGGGGATCATCGCCGCGGTGGCCGGCGGCCGGCCCGCTCTGGCGGCCGCCCTCGACGGGCCGTTAAGGGCGGGCTTCGACGAGATCGGGCGGTACCGGATGGCGGAGCGGATGCTGACCCGCCGGCTGGGACCGCTCATCGGCAAGCCCGGGCAGTCCGGCGTGCCAGTCGGACGATTGCTGAACGCGCAGGCGAACCTCTGCGCCCGTGCCGTGCTTGCGGTGGCCGATCTTGCCTCCGCGCGGCACGACGTGGCAATTGACGCGAAGGCCGTGGCCGAGGCCTTTCCGAATTCCTTCCTCGGTCTGATGCTCGACGCGCCAGAGAAGGTCCCCGTGCGCCGGAGCAACCGCTCGGACCGCTACTTCGTTCAACTGACGCGTGACGGCACGCTCTTGCGGCTGCTTGAACACTGCCTTCCCGGCCGGCGCCCGGCGGTCGACCTTGCCACGATCACGAACCACGACGACCGCGCCGCCTTCGTCTGTGCGTTGACCGCGCTTGGCCTCGTGGCCGGTGCGTTCGTGGCCGTTGGCGACGGTGACGGCTGGATCGTCCTGCCGCCTGCGCCCTTCATCCGCCCGCGGCGGTGGGCGCTGCTGGCCGCGAATTCCGCGGAGTCGCCGGACGCGCTCCACGTGGCGGGAGGGGTGCCGCACGGGCCCGTCTGACCACGTCGCTCGGCCGTTGCACGCGCGCGTTAACGCTGCCTCAAGCCATCGTGCCCATGTTCCGCGTGTGTTGGCATTTGCCTTGGGGCCGATGCGCAGGCAGAGTCCGGCCCGCATCGCTCGCGGGGAGGTGATAGATGGAACGGTATTCGGCCCTTGTGCTGTCGATCGCGCTTGCGGTCGCGTCCGCGGTCGCGGCCACATGGCAAGGTTGGTTCCTGCTGCTGACGGCATTATTCTCCGCCTTGTCTACGCTCGGGGCCTACGATCTCCTCCAGCATCGCCATGCGATCCTCAGGAACTACCCCGTCATCGGCCACATGCGCTTTCTCTTCGAGGGTATCCGCCCCGAGATCCGCCAGTACCTGATCGAAAGCGATCAGGACGAAGAGCCGTTTTCGCGCGACGACCGCTCGCTCGTCTATCAGCGGGCGAAGGGGGTGGAGGACAAGCGGCCCTTCGGCACACGCGAGCGCGTCTATGACGCCGGCTATGAATGGCTCACGCACTCGATGGTTCCGGTGCATATCGAGAATGCCGACTTCCGCACCCGGATCGGCGGGCCGGACTGCCGCCAACCCTATGACGCCTCGATCTACAATATCTCGGCGATGAGCTTCGGCGCGCTTTCGGCCAATGCGATCCTCGCCTTGAACCGGGGGGCGAGAAAGGGCGGTTTCGCCCATGACACGGGCGAGGGCGGGATCAGCCGCTATCACCGCGAGGGCGGCGGCGACATCATCTGGGAAATCGGCTCAGGCTATTTTGGCTGCCGGACACCGGAGGGCCGGTTCGACGCGGAACGCTTCCGCGACCGGGCGGCCGATCCGCAGGTCAAGATGATCGAACTGAAGCTGAGCCAGGGCGCCAAGCCCGGCCACGGCGGCGTACTCCCGGGCGCCAAGGTCACCGCCGAGATCGCCGAGGCGCGGGGCGTTCCGCCGGGCGTCGACTGCGTCTCCCCGGCCGCGCATCCCGAATTCTCGACGCCGATCGGGCTTATGGAGTTCATCGGCCGGCTGAGGGAGCTCGCGGCGGGCAAACCCGTCGGCTTCAAGCTCTGCATCGGTCACCGGCGCGAATTCATGTGTGTCGTCAAGGCGATGCGGGAAACCGGGATCACGCCCGACTTCATCGTCATCGACGGCAAGGAGGGCGGCACGGGTGCCGCGCCGCTCGAATTCGCCAACCACATGGGGATGCCGCTGGTCGAAGGGCTGACCTTCGCCCACAACGCCCTTAGGGGGGCGGACCTGCGCGACCGTGTGAAGCTCGGTGCCTCGGGCAAGGTTGTCAGCGCTTTCGATATCGCGCGGGTCCTGGCGCTCGGCGCCGACTGGGCGAATTCCGCGCGGGGCTTCATGTTTGCCGTCGGCTGCATCCAGGCGCAGAACTGCCACACCAACCGCTGCCCCGTGGGCGTGGCGACGCAGGATCCGCTCAGGGCGCGTGCTCTCGACCCGGGCGACAAGGCGGAGCGGGTCTTCCGCTTCCACCGCAACACGCTGAAGGCTCTGGCCGAGATGACCGGCGCGGCCGGGCTTGCCCACCCGGGCGACTTGCTTCCCCACCACCTTCTCATGCGCGAAAGGGACCGCGACATGGTGACCGGCGAGGAAGTCTATCCCTATCTGCCCGAAGGTTTCCTCCTGCGCGAGGAGGAGGACCGCTTCGGCTACCTCCTGCGGTGGCGCCGGGCACGCCCCGAAAGCTTCGGGCCGGTCGGCCCCTGGGTCTGAGCACCGGCAGGTCTGGCCGGCCGGCGCCCCTCGGGGCGGCCGGCAGCGCGTCAACGCCGGCCGGCGGTGCGCGCGGTTCCCTGCGCCTGGTTGATCTGGGTCATGGCCGGCCTGCGACGATTTGGCAAAAAGCGGGAAAACCGCAAATCGCATCTTGATTTCGGTATTTACATTCACGATTATGAATATGACAACATAACGGAGGCTGTCATGTCCCTTGATCGCACCATCCTTGCCTTTGCCGGCATCATGATTCTTCTTTCCGTCGCGCTGACCCAGTGGGTCTCGCCCCATTTCGTCTGGCTGACGGTGTTCGTCGGCCTGAACCTGCTGCAGTCCGCCTTCACGGGCTTCTGCCCGGCCGCTTCGTTCTTCCGCAAGCTTGGCGTGAAACCCGGCTGCGCATTCTGAAAGGCCGCATGCCATGCGCGCGCTTCTGCTGACCTGTCTTCTCGCCGCCACGCCCGCCCTGTCTGAGACGGTCCTGCTCGCACCCGCCAGGGTGACCGAGTGGAAATCGGTCTATGGCACCGTCGAGGCGCGCGAGACGGTGCCCGCACGGGCCCGTATCGGCGGGATCGTGCAGTCGCTGTCGGTGACGGAGGGAGACATGGTGACCGCCGGTCAGGAGATCGCCATCATCCATGACGACAAGATCGCCTTCCAGATCGCTGCCCTCGATGCACAGATCGAGGCGCTGAAGGCGCAGCTGTCCACCGCGCAGGCCGACCTTGAGCGCGGCCAGGCGCTGGTAGGGCGCGGCGTCATTACGGCGCAGCGGCTCGACCAGCTGCGGACAAGCGTCGATGTGCTTTCGGGCCAGATCACCACGATCGAGGCGCAGCGCTCCATCGCCGAACAGCAGGGCGCCGAGGGCCGCGTCCTTGCGCCCGGTGACGGGCTCGTGCTGACGGTGCCGGTCACGCTCGGCGCCGTCATCATGCCGGGCGAACCTGTGGCCACCATCGGCGGCGGCGGCGTCTTCCTGCGGCTTTCGGTGCCGGAACGCCACGCCCTCGCCCTGAAGGAGGGCGCCGAAATCCGCATCACCGCACAGGGCTCTGCCTCGGTCGGGCGGATCGCGAAACTTTACCCCCAGATCAGCAACGGCCGCGTCGTCGCCGATGTGGAGGTCGAGGGGCTGGAAACCGAATTCGTCAATGCCCGCGTGCTCGTGTCGCTGCCTGTGGGCGAACGCGAGGCGCTCTTGATCCCGCGGAGCGCGGTGGCGACCCGCTCGGGGCTCGACTTCGTCCGCGTTACCGAAGCCGGCGCCGAGGTCGAGCGGGCCGTGGTCATCGGCGAAGAAGTGCCGCAGGACGATC
The DNA here is from genome assembly GCF_041919395.1 of Albidovulum sp. Classification (NCBI taxonomy): domain Bacteria; kingdom Pseudomonadati; phylum Pseudomonadota; class Alphaproteobacteria; order Rhodobacterales; family Paracoccaceae; genus Albidovulum; species Albidovulum sp. The sequence continues at coordinate 26,639 of NZ_JAYRTX010000011.1, read as the reverse complement.
GGGACATGGTCGAGGTGCTGAGCGGGCTTGGCGCGGGCGACGCGGTGGTCCTGCCGTGAGCGAGGTCAAGCCCCACAGCCTCGGTATCGCCGGGGGGCTCACGCGCGGCTTCATCACCTCGCCGCTGACCCCCCTCTTCCTGATGGCCGCCTTCGTCTTCGGCATCGTGGCACTTCTGGCGCTGCCGCGCGAGGAGGAGCCGCAGATATCCGTGCCGATGGTGGACATCCACGTCCAGGCCAACGGGCTGAAGGCGGAGGATGCCGCGAAACTCGTCACCGAGCCCCTGGAGACCATCGTCAAGGGCATCGACGGGGTGGAGCACGTCTATTCCCAGACCTCGGACGACCGGGTGATGGTGACGGCGCGATTCCTAGTCGGCACGCCCTCCGACAACGCGATCCTGCGCGTCCACGACAAGGTCCGCGCCAACATCGACCGCATCCCGGTGGGCGTCCCCGAACCGCAGATCGTCGGTCGCGGCATCGACGACGTGGCGATCCTGTCCTTGACGCTCGCGCCGAAGCCGGAGGCCGCCGACCGGATCACGGCGAACGATCTCACCCGCATCGCCCGCGAACTGAGGACCGAGATCGCGAAGATTCCCGACGTCGGCCTCAGCTACATCGTGGGCGAGACGAGTGAACGGCTCAGGATCGCGCCCGATCCGGAGCGGCTTGCACTCTTCGGCATGACGTTGCAGCAGCTCGCCGGCAAGGTCACCGGCGCCAACACCGCCTTCCCCACAGGATTCGTTCGCGACGAGGGGCAGCAGGTCATGCTCGTCGCCGGCGAGACGCTGAGTTCGCCGGAGGAAATCGCGAACCTCCTGTTGACGACCCGCGATGGCCGGCCGGTCTATGTTCGCGACGTCGCGGACGTGAGTTTCGCCGATGACGGCGAGGAACATCTCGTTGCCACCGTCACGAAGGGAGAGGATGGCGCCGTCACCCGCGTTCCGGCGGTGACGCTCGCCGTCGCCAAGCGCGCAGGCTCGAATGCCGTCACCGTGGCCGAGGAGATCCTGCACCGCGTCCACATGCACGAAGGCCGCCTGATCCCTGAGGACATCGCGGTCGAGATCACGCGCGACTACGGCGAAAGCGCCAACGAGAAGGCGAACGAACTGCTCTATCACCTCGCGCTCGCCACGGTCTCGATCATCGCGCTGGTCTGGGTCGCCATCGGCCGGCGCGAGGCCTTCGTCGTGGCCATCGTCATCCCTGTAACGATCCTCCTCACACTCTTCGCCTCGAACGTGATGGGCTACACGCTGAACCGCGTCTCGCTCTTCGCTCTCATCTTCTCCATCGGTATCCTCGTCGACGACGCCATCGTGGTGATCGAGAACATCGCGCGGCACTGGGCCATGGCCGACGGGCGCGACCGCAAGTCGGCCGCCATCGACGCGGTGGCCGAAGTCGGGAACCCGACCATCGTGGCCACGCTGACGGTGGTCGCAGCCCTGCTACCCATGCTCTTCGTCTCGGGGCTGATGGGGCCTTACATGTCGCCGATCCCGGCGAACGCCTCGGCGGCGATGATCTTCTCCTTCTTCGTCGCGGTCATGGTGACGCCCTGGCTGATGCTGAAGGTGGCAGGAAAGGCCGACATGTCGGCACATGGCCACAACGACGCCTATGGCGGCCATCCGGGCGGCGCGCTCGGCCGCGCCTACGCCGCCGTCGCCCGGCCGATCCTCGCCTCCAAGACGCGGAGCTGGCTCTTCATCGGCGTGGTCGTCGTGCTGACCTTCGGCTCGCTCGCGCTCTTCTACACCAAGCACGTCACGGTGAAGCTCCTGCCCTTCGACAACAAGTCGGAGCTTTCGGTGACGATAGACCTGCCCGAAGGCGCACCGGTCGAGGCGACCGACGCGGTGGCGCAGGCGGTGGCGAAGGTCGTGCTCGACCTGCCCGAGGTGCGGTCGGTCCAGACCCATGCCGGCACGGCCGCGCCCTTCAACTTCAACGGCCTCGTGCGTCACACCTATCTGCGCGCCTCCCCAGAGATGGGCGAGGTCGCGATCAACCTCCTGCCCAAGGGCGAGCGTGACCGCTCGAGCCACGAGATCGCGCTGGAGATCCGCCAGAAGATTCTCGCGCTGCCCCTGCCCGAGGGCACCGTGCTGAAGACGGTGGAACCTCCGCCGGGTCCGCCGGTGATGGCCACGCTTCTGGCTGAAATCTACGGCCCGGATCCGGACACGCGCCGCGCGGTGGCGGCCAAGGTGGAGGCGGCGTTCCGGTCCGTGCCCTTCATTGTCGACGTCGACAATTCCTACGGCGATCCCGCCCGGCGCATCCGCACCACCGTCTCGACCGACGCGGCGGAGTTCTTCCAGGTGCAGGAGGGCGACGTGCTCGACACGATCGCGATCCTCAATGGCGGCACCACGATCGGCTATTCGCACCGCGGCGAGGGTCGCCAGCCGATTCCGATCCGTATCGAGCGGCCGAAGGGGATGCGCACCTTCGACGAGCGGTTCCTGACCACGCCCCTGCCGCAGAACGTCATTCCCGGCGCGCGCGGCGTGGTGGAACTTGGCGACGTGGTGGAGGTGCGCGAGGAAACCGGGTCCTTCCCGATCTTCCGACACAACGGGCGGTCGGCCGAGATGGTGACGGCCGAGCTTGCCGGCGATTTCGAGGCGCCTCTCTACGGGATGCTCGCCGTCGCCGACGCGCTCGACGCGCAGGACTGGACTGGCCTTGCGAAACCGCAGATCCTGCTCCACGGCCAGCCCGACGACGAAACCGCGCCCTCGCTTCTCTGGGACGGGGAGTGGGAGGTGACCTGGGTCACCTTCCGTGACATGGGCGCGGCCTTCGGCGTGGCGCTTCTCGGCATCTACATCCTCGTTGTCGCGCAGTTCGGCTCGTTCAAGGTTCCGTTGGTGATCCTGACGCCGATCCCCCTGACCTTCATCGGCATCCTCCTCGGCCACTGGCTTTTCGGCGCGCCGTTCTCGGCCACGTCGATGATCGGCTTCATAGCGCTTGCCGGCATCATCGTGCGCAACTCGATCCTGCTCGTCGATTTCATCCGCCACGCGAAGACGCCCGACCGGCCGCTGACCGAGATCCTGATCGAAGCCGGCGCGATCCGCTTCAAGCCGATCCTGCTGACCGCGCTCGCGGCGATGATCGGTGCGGCGGTGATCCTCACCGACCCGATTTTCCAGGGCCTTGCGATCTCGCTCCTGTTCGGGCTCGCGTCGTCGACGCTTCTGACGGTTCTGGTGATTCCGGCTGTCTACCGCGTGTTGCGCACCTGACGGTTCCTGTCCCGGTTCCGCCGCAATCGGGCGGGGCCGGGACATTGCAGCCCGCGGATCGTTGTTGCATTCGTTGACAATCGCCACGCTTGGGGACGATTGCCCCTGCCGCGTATCCGATCAAATCGCGCAACCGTCGCGAGAACTCCGTCAAAAATCCCCGACCGCGCCGCCTTTCGGTCACGGATGTTGGGTTAACTCTTAATACCGGGGGCGGTACGAGAGAGAGGACAGTCTGATGAAATTCGCAGCCGCCATCATCGCCAGGTTCTCCCGCGGCAAGTCACAGGAGCCGGATGCCTTCGAAAAGCGCCTGCTCTCGCTGGGCACGATGCCCGCCCGCCGCAGCCGCCGTCCGCAGCCCTCGCTCTTCATCCGCGCGCCGCGGATCGCCTGAGCCGGCTCAGAACGCGACCTCGACACCCGGCAGCCGCAGTTCGCGCATCAGATCGCGCACCTCCTGACGGGCCGCCACGTTCGAGATGTTGAGCCGTTCGACGCCGACATCCTTCAAGTCAAGGAGCGTGAGGCCCCGCGGGAAAAGCTCGCGGAAGATCACCCGCTCCGAAAAGCCCGGCGCCACGCGGAAGCCGATCCGCTTCGCCAGTTGTTCGAGCGCCCCGCCCACCTTGCGCTTGTTGTGCATCTGCTGCGCCCCGAGCCGGTTTCTCAGGACGATCCAGTCGATCGGCTTCAGCCCCGCCCGGGCGCGAAGCTGGCGCGCGTGCCAGACCATTTCGGAATAGATCGAGGGTCCGATCACCCGGCTCGTGTCGGGGTCGACCCGGGCGAGAAGGTCAAAGTCGATGAAGCTGTCGTTCAGGGGCGTGATCAGCGTGTCGGCAAGCGAATGCGCCACCTGGGAAAGCCGGGTGTGCGATCCGGGACAGTCGATGATGATGAACTCCGCGTCCTTCTCCAGCCCCGCGACGGCCGCGGAGAGCCGCCGGTCATGGATGTTCTCGCCTGCGGTGAGGCTCGCCTGGTCGACCTCGGGCAGGTCACGGTAGTCCGGCGTAGGCAGGTCGAGCCCTTCCTTCCGCGCGAAGGCGCGGCGGTTCTCGATGTAGCGGGCAAAGCTCTTCTGACGGAGGTCGAGGTCGAGCGCGCCGACCTTGTGGCCCATGCGGGCAAGCGCGGTTGCGACATGCATGCAGGTCGTGGACTTGCCCGACCCGCCCTTTTCGTTGCCCACGACGATGATATGCGCCACGTCTCGTCCCCGTCCGTTGTCCCGGTGTGCCCGGAATCGAAAGGCGCGCTGTTGCCAGCGCGCCCCTACTATATGTTGTGCGCCTTGCCTTGCAAAGCGCGATAGGCTCAGAATCCGAGGCCGGCGTACTTGTTCTTGAATTTCGACACGCGGCCGCCGGTGTCCATCAGCTTGGCCGAGCCGCCGGTCCATGCGGGATGCACCGTCGGGTCGATGTCGAGCGCCAGCGAGTCGCCTTCCTTGCCCCAGGTGGAGCGGGTGCGATAGGTGGTCCCGTCGGTCATCTTGACCTCGATCATGTGGTAGTCGGGATGGATGTTCTTGCGCATGGCCCCGCTCCTCACTCGGCTTTTTCTTTGTAGTTGGTGACTTCCGCGATCCGTGCGGATTTGCCGCGACGGTCGCGCAGGTAGTAGAGCTTCGCCCGACGCACGCGGCCGCGGCGCACGACCTCGATCGAGTCGATGTTGGTCGAGTAGAGCGGGAAGACGCGCTCGACGCCCTCGCCGAAGGAAATCTTGCGGACGGTGAACGAGGCCGCCAGCGTGTTGCCGCCCTTGCGGGAAATGCAGACGCCTTCGTAGTTCTGCACGCGGCTCCGCGTGCCTTCCGTCACCTTGTAGCCGACACGCACGGTGTCGCCCGCCTTGAAGTCCGGGATGGACTTGCCGAGCGCGGCGATCTGCTCGGCCTCCAGTTCTGCGATCAGGTTCATCGCGTGGTCCTTTCCAAATGCTCGCGGTGGTCCCGCGATGGTGTTCGCGCCAGAGAGCTCCGTGTCTTCACCGGGTCCGCCATAGCGCCCGCAGGAGGTCAGGTCGTCGTTTCCTGTCGTCTGGTCCATCCGCCGCGCCCGCCCGAAGAAAGCCGGGCCATGGCCAATAGACATGCGTCCGCACGACTCACGAGAGCCCCGGACGGGCGGGGTATAGGGGGAAGGTGCGGGGCCGTCAAGCACCCTGAACTTGCAGGGAATTCCCGAAAAGCGGTTCGCCTAGTCGAGCAGCTGGCCCTCAGCCCAGAACTTGTTGACCTTGTCCCACCATGTAAGGCTGGTGGGATAAAGAAAGTGAGCAAATTGCTCTGGTGACGTTGTGCGATGTAGGTTCGCGTTCTGAACGTCCTCAATCAAACCGACTATGGCAGCCTTACGGACGTCCTCATCTCCGTCAACAATCCAGCGTTCAAGCGTCGCAGCCACTTCTTGAAGCTCGGGGATTCTGTCGTCTTCGAGCAAGGTGACAACACATCGCGCGAGTTCTGACATCATCAAATACAAAGGAACTTCGTCGCGGCTAAATCCGCAAATCTCGGTTTTGTTACCTTCTTCCGGCGTGAAATCGGCAAGCAGGCGGAACGTTACCTTTAACATCTCCTGTGTATCGATCATCAGCGCACTCTCTAGTTTTCGTACCGCTGGCGCAGGTGCACCGCCCACAAATCCGGGCGCCTCTCCCGCGTCAGACGTTCCGCTTCCGACCGTCGCCATCTCTCCACCTCGGCGTGGTTGCCCGAGGTGAGGACGGCAGGAATCTCGCGCCCCTCCCAGACGGCCGGCCGCGTGTACTGCGGATGTTCCAGCAATCCGTGGGAATGGCTTTCCTCTTCGGTGGAACTGGCGTTCCCCAGCACCCCCGGCAGCAGCCGCACCACCGCGTCGATCATCGCCTGCGCGGCGATCTCTCCCCCCGTCATCACGAAGTCCCCGAGGCTGACCTCCTCGACCGCGTAGTGGTCCAGCACCCGCTGGTCCACGCCCTCGAACCGGCCGCAGAGCAGGGTGATCCCCTCCGCCCCGGCCCAGCCTCGGGCGGTGGCCTGGTCGAAGGGCTTTCCCCGCGGGGAAAGGTAGACGACCGGCCAGAGGGCGCGGTCGGGGGGCGTGCCGATGGCGGCCTCGTCGAGCGCCTTGGCGACCACGTCGGCCCGCAGCACCATGCCGGCACCGCCGCCCGCCGGGGTATCGTCCACGTTGCGATGCCTGCCGATCCCGAAGGGGCGAAGGTCGATGGTCTGAAGCGCCCAGAGCCCCTCGGCCAGCGCCTTGCCGGTCAGGGAAAGGCCGAGCGTCCCGGGGAAGGCCTCGGGGAAAAGCGTGACGATCCGCGCCGCCCAGGCGCCCTTGACCCGCTGCGGCGCCATCAGGTCGCGCGGGCGGGGCGAGGCGGAAATGGAAAGCCGCCCGTGGGACTTGGGTTTGGCGCCGGTCATTCGCCCGTCTCCTCCGGCGGGTCGGCGACGATGCGGCCGGCGGTCAGGTCCACGGTCGGGACCACCGCCTTCGTGAACGGGAGAAGGAGTGCTGTCCTGCGTCCCGGCGCGAAGATCTCCAGGATGTCGCCCGCGCCGTGGTTGTAGATCGCCCGTACGGTGCCAAGCTGGGCGCCGCCGGTGTCGAAGACCGGAAGCCCGATCAGGTCGGCGTGGTAGAATTCGTCGTCCGGAAGGCTCGGCAGCCTTTCGCGATCGGCAAAAAGCGAGGTGCCGCGGAGCGCGTCGGCCTCCTCCTTCGTCGTGATGCCGGACAGCCGCGCGGCAAGCCCGCCCGGAATGGCGCGGGTGATCCTCACGCCGAAGCTGCGCGCGCCGTCCTCGGTGTAAAGCGGCGCGTAGGCGGCGATGGCCTCCGGCTGGGCGCAGAAGCTCTTGAGCCGCACCTCGCCCCCGACGCCGAAGGCACCCGAGATGGCACCGACACAGATCCGGTCAGGTGCCATCGGGAATCTCCGGGCATCGGGCGGCCGCGGGTGCGACCGCCGGACCAGGCTCTACCATCCGCTCCGCCTTCAGCCCGAGCCAGAACGACCCCGCGCAGAGCGCGAGGGTCACGGTCCGGCGCAGGAGGAAGCCCACCAGCATGGCGATGCCTTACTCGGCCGCCGCTTCCTCGGCCTTGGCGGATTTCGCGGCCTTCTCCTCGGCGCGCTTCTTCGCCTTGTCGCCCGGCTCGGCCTTCTTCATGTTGGCGCGGGTCGCCTTCTCCCGCACGCCAGCGGCTTCCAGCATCCGCGCGATGCGGTCGGTCGGCTGGGCGCCCTGGGCCAGCCAGTGCTGGACGCGCTCCATGTTCATCTTCACGCGGTCCTCGCTGTCCTTCGGGAGAAGCGGGTTGTAGGTGCCGAGCTTCTCGATGAAGCGGCCGTCGCGGGGCATCCGCGAGTCGGCGGCGACGATCGAGTAGTAGGGGCGCTTCTTGGAGCCCCCGCGGGCGAGGCGGATCTTCATAGCCATGTCAGTTCTCCTATCGCTGGCTCTTGAACAGGCGGGTGCCTGCTATCCTTCGGTTACTTCTGTAGTCTCTCGTGGTGCCTGATCACTTCGCTGATGACGAAGTTCAGGAATTTCCTGGCAAATTCCGGATCGAGGTCGGCTTCCTCGGCCAGCCTTTCCAGCCTTGCGATCTGCTCTGCCTCGCGCACCGGGTCGGAGGGCGGCAGGTCGTGCGTCGCCTTCAGCCGGCCCACCGACTGGGTGTGCTTGAAGCGTTCGGCGAGCGTGTAGACGAGGATCGCGTCAAGCCGGTCAATCGACTCGCGGTGTTCCTTGAGAAGCGCCGCGGCGCGGGCGGTGGCGTCGGTCATTCGGCTCTCCTCTTGCGGTTCCGGGCGTCGGCTTCCGGCCTTGCCTGCGTCGGTTTCGCGTCGGTCTTCCGTCCCGACAGCACGCGCGGGGCAGCAACCTTGCACCGGGTATTCTGGCAACGGCGAAGCGGCAGGGTCATGCGCGGCCCTCCGGGCGGTGACGGTAGACGCGGACGGGGTCCGCCATCGCGGCCTCCGCCCCGGGATCGCGCACCGCGCCCAGCCGTTCGGCGAGCGCGATGGAGCGGCCGTTGTCGTGGTCGACGTAACTGACCACTGTCGCCATGCCGAGCGTGTCGAAGGCATGGGCGCGGATCGCTTCCGCCGCTTCCCGCGCGTAGCCCTTGCCTTCCGCCGCCTCGGTCAGAACCCAGCCGATCTCCGGCTCCGGGTCGCCGTATTCCTGCCAGAGGTAGCCGAAGCCGAGCACCACCCCGCCCTCGCGCTCGATGATGGTCCAGAGGCCCATGCCACGCAGCATCCAGCCCGCGACGGCCTCGCAGAAATCGTTCCATGCCCCCTCGCGGTCGAAGGGCCCGCCGAGGCCGGCCGCGCGGCCCGACATGAAGATGCCGGCATAGGGCTGAAAATCCCCGATCAGGGGCGCGCGCAGGACGAGCCGTTCGGTGCCAAGCACGGGCACGAGATCGGACATCGCCCCGGCCTGAGCTGCCGCGGCACCGGTGGATGGCCGTTCCCACGCGTGCATCATGCGCGGACCTCCCGTCCCGGGTGGCGCCAGCGGTTCACGACCTTTGGCACATCCGTCCGGTGAGGCCCCTCGTTGCGCGCGCCAAGCCGATCGGCCACGCGTTCGGAGGCCGTGTTGGCCGGGTCGATCAGGCTCATCAGCGGGCCGAAACCCAGCGTGTCGTAGGCCCAGTCGCGCACGGCTTCCGCGGCTTCGGTCGCGTAGCCGCGGTGCTGGAAAGCGGGGTAGATCACCCAGCTTAGCTCCGGTTCGCTGCGCCAGCCGGGGTGGAAGATGCCGACCCGTCCAACCGGCGTGCCGGTCGCCGTCTCGCTTACCCAGAACGTGCCGTAACCTCGCAGCGTCCACTGCCCGGCCTGCATGGCGACGCCGACCCAGGCATCCTCGCGGTCGGTCGGTCCGCCGATAAAGCGCGCGGCGTCGGTGGTGCAGAAGTCCATGAAGGCATCGGCATGGTCATCGCGGACCGGACCGAGGGTCAGGCGGTCACTGTAGAGCGTGGGCGCGCCGGAACGGAACCTCATCCGCGCCCCCCGAGGTCATGGCGGATCACCACGTCGCCCGGGTCCACGCCGGGAAGCGTCGGGTCGATCACGCCGCCGATGCGCAGGCCGAGCGCGAGCGAACGCGCGTTCGCGGGGTCGATGATGGAGACGAGCCGGCCCCAGCCGAAGGTCGCACGCACCCAGTCGATGACGGCGCGGGCGGCCTCGGCCGCGTAGCCCTTGCCTTCGGCTTCGGGGATGACGAACCAGCCGAGTTCCGCCTCGGGGAAACCTTCGGGCTGGTAGATGCCGACCTCGCCGACATAGGCACCGGTGGCCCGGTCATCGAGGCCGAAGGCGCCGTATCCGCGCAGCGGCCAGAGCGCCACATCGGCTGCCCAGGCGCGATACCCCTCCACCCGGCCCATCGGCCCGCGTTCGAACCGCGATCGGTCGGAGGCGAAGAAGGCCGCCCAATGCTCGAAGTCCGCGAGCTTCGGCATGCGGAGCGTCAGCCGCGCCGTATGGAGCGTGGGGGCGATCACTTCTTCCGACCCATGCCGCCAAGCCCGGAAAGCCCGGCCGGCAGCTTCATCCCGCCGAGGCCACCGGGAAGACCGCCGCCCATGCCGCCAAGGCCGCCCGGCAGCTTGCCGCCCGCCATGCCCTCCTGCACGCCCTTGGCCATCGCATCGAGTTCCTCGGGGCTCATCTTCGAGGGGTCGGGCATTCCGCCCTTGCCGAACATCCCCTTCATGGCCTGCTTCAGCATCCCGCCCTTGCCCATCTTCTTCATCATGTCCGCCATCTGGCGGTGCATCTTCAGAAGCTTGTTCAGTTCGGCCACGTCGAGCCCCGCGCCCGCCGCGATCCGCTTCTTGCGGGAGGCTTGCAGCAGGTCGGGGTTGGCGCGTTCCTTCTTCGTCATCGAGTTGATGAGCGCGATCTGGCGGCGGAGAACACTGTCGTCGAAGCCGGCCTCGTCCATCTGTCTGGAGAGCTTCCCCATGCCGGGCATCATCCCCATGATTCCCTGCATGCCGCCCATCTTCAGCATCTGGTCGAGCTGCCCCTTGAGGTCGTTCATGTTGAAGAGGCCCTTCTGGAAGCGCTTCATCATCCGCTCGGCCTGCTCGGCCTCCAGCGTCTGTTGCGCCCTTTCGACGAGGGCGACGATGTCGCCCATCCCGAGGATGCGGCCCGCGACACGCTCCGGCTCGAAGGTCTCGAGCGCGTCCATCTTCTCGCCGAGGCCGACGAAGCGGATCGGCTTGCCGGTGACCGCGCGCATGGAAAGCGCCGCGCCGCCGCGACCGTCGCCGTCCATCCGCGTCAGGACGACGCCGGTGATGCCGACCTTGCCGTCGAACTCGGTTGCGACGTTCACGGCGTCCTGACCGGTGAGGCCGTCAACCACCAGAAGCGTCTCGCGCGGCCTGGCGACGTCGCGCACGGCCTGCACCTCGTCCATCAGCACTTCGTCGATGTGCAGCCGCCCGGCGGTGTCGAGCATGTAGACGTCGTAGCCGCCCAATGTCGCCTGCTGCTTGGCGCGCTTCGCGATCTGGACGGCCGTCTCGCCCTTCACGATGGACAGGGTGTCCACGCCGATCTGCTGGCCGAGGATCGCGAGTTGCTCCATCGCCGCCGGGCGGTTGGTGTCGAGGGAGGCCATGAGCACGCGCTTCTTCTCGCGGTCCTTGAGCCTCCTGGCGAGTTTCGCCGTCGTCGTCGTCTTGCCCGAGCCCTGAAGGCCCACCATCAGGATCGGCGCCGGCGGGTTGTCGATCTTGAGAGCCCCCGGGTCTTCGGCGCCCCGCAGCACGTCCACGAGCGCGTCGTGGACGATCTTGACCACCTGCTGGCCGGGGGTGACCGATTTTGTCACCGCCGCGCCGGTGGCCTTCGCCTCGACCGCCTTCACGAAGTCGCGCGCGACGGGCAAGGAGACGTCGGCCTCCAGAAGCGCCACGCGGACCTCGCGGAGCGCCGTCTTCACGTCCTCGGCCGAAAGCGCGCCCTGCTTCGTCAGCCGGTCGAAGACGCTACCGAGGCGTTCTGACAGGTTCTCGAACATCGCGGGCCCTCCTTGGCCGGTTCATCCTTGCGTCCCCGAGATAGTCACGGGGGGCGCCAAACGCAAAACGCACCCGTGGGCGCGACGCGCTGACGGATGGCGATCCCCGGTCTGGCCGGGGACCGGAAGCTCTTTCGGGCTGCCGGATTGGCCGCGCCTTACGCGCCTTGCCGCGCGGTGTCAAGGAAAAGGCCCGGGTTGCGGAACGGTCCGGGGTGCGGATACGCCCCGTTGCGAAAAGGAAAGGGCACGCGGATGACCGCGTGCCCTTGCCGTATGAGGTGACTGCTGCCGTTCAGCGGCGATCGGACCCGCCGAGGCGCAGCATGGTCCCCATGCCGGCATCGGCCGAGAAATCGCTGCGCGCAACTTCGCCCGCGTTCTGGGCGGCGTAGAACTTCTTCAGGCGCAGCGCGTCGGCGGCGGTTTCCGCCGAGGCGATCTCGCCAGCCTGGCCGACGGTGTAGACGCCCGCCGGAACGCCGGCCGAAAGCTCGAGCTGGGTGGAACTGGCGAAGGCCGGGGCGGCGATCACGACGGCGAGGGCGGAAAGCGCGAGTTTCGTTTTCATGTTCTGTCCTTTCAGTATCTGCGGGCCACAGCCCGCGTTTCGATGGAGACCGGCGTGGCCGGTGTCGCGGCGATACGAGGGAGCGTCATCGGCGCTGGCAAGGAAGAGATAGGTGTTGAACAATCCGGGAAAACGGCCAATCTACACCCTGGTGTGTTCACGAGCGCACAGTACTTCTTCGTGATCGTTTCGTGATCTATTTCGTGATTTCAAGGAGTTGCCAGATGGAGAGCTGGGACGAGGTGCGGACGGCCTATCAGGTGGCGCGCATCGGCACCGTCTCGGGCGCGGCGGAGGTGCTGGGCGTCCACCACGCCACGGTCATCCGCCACATCGACGCGCTCGAGGCCCGCCTCGGCGCAAAGCTTTTCCAGCGACATCCGCGCGGCTACACGGCGACCGAGGCGGGGCAGGAGCTTCTGAAGGTGGCGCGGGCGACCGAGGACCAGTTCGCCCATCTCGCCGCCCGTATCACCGGGACCACGACCGAGATTTCCGGCGAACTCGTCGTGACCTCGATCCCGGGGCTTTCCGAACTGGTGACGCCCGCGCTCGTCCGGCTGCAGGCCGAGCATCCGGGGCTGCGGGTCCGCTACCTCAGCGACCCGCGGCTCTTCCGGCTGGAATATGGCGAGGCGCATGTCGCCATACGTGCCGGCGGCCGGCCGCAGGACCCCGACAATGTCGTCCAGCCGCTCTGCACCCGCCGCGTCGCGCTTTATGCGAGTCCGGCCTATGTCGCCGCCCATGGCTTGCCCGAGGGCGAGGACGACCTTGGCCGGCACCGCTTCGTCGGGCCGGCCGATCCGGAGAGCCGCGCAACCTTCCACCGCTGGCTGGCCGAGCGTGTGCCCGAGGAGGCGATCACCTTCCGCACCAACGAGGCGAACGTGGCGGCCGACGCGATCCGCGCCGGCGCGGCGATCGGCTTCCTGCCGGCCATGCAAGCGCGCGCGCAGGAGGGGCTGGTCGTGGCGATGCCGAACCGCCCGGAATGGGAGACCCCGCTCTGGCTCGTCACCCATGTCGATCTGCACCGCACGCCGCGCATCCAGCTCTTTCTGAAGGCGGTGAAGGAAGACGCGAAGCGCTGCGGGATGGACTGAGACCGGTGCGCGGCGGCGGACTCCACGGGGCGCCCTTGCGCGGCCATCTGGCGATGGCGCTTTTCTCGATGCTCGTCGCCGGCTCCTTCCCGCTGGGCGCGATGATGGCGAACGCGGTCTCGCCCGTGGCCTTCACCGCGCTGCGCTTCCTGCTGTCCGGCGTGATCATCGGGGCGGCGGCGCTCCTGACGACGGGATTGCCGCGGCTGGCGGCGCGGGCGCCCTGGCGCTATGCCGTGCTCGGCAGTCTTTTCGCGGCATATTTCGTCCTGATGTTCGAGGGGCTGAAGACCGCCGCCCCTGTCTCGGCGGCGGCCGTCTTCACGCTGACGCCGGTCCTTTCGGCAGGGTTCGGCTTCCTCCTCCTCCGGCAGGTGACGACGTCGCGGATCGCGCTTGCGCTGGCCATCGGCGCGGCCGGCGCGCTCTGGATCATCTTCCGGGCCGACTGGCAGGCCATGTTCGGCTTCCGCGTGGGCCGGGGCGAGGCGGTATATTTCGCCGGCTGCGTGGCACATGCGCTTTATACCCCGATGGTGCGGAAACTGAACCGCGGCGAACATCCCCTGGTCTTCACCTTCGGCATGATCGTCGCGGGGACGGCCGTCACCACCCTCTGGGGCTGGGGCGCGATCCGCGCGACCGACTGGACCGCGCTGCCGGGGATCGTCTGGGTGACGCTTCTCTACACCTCGGTCTTCGCCTCGGCCGTCACCTTCGTCCTCCTGCAATACGCCACGCTGCGCCTGCCGGCGTCGAAGGTCATGGCATATACCTATCTGGTGCCGGCCTGGGTGATCCTGTGGGAGGTCGCGCTGGGCCAGCCATCGCCGCCGGCGCTGGTCATGGCAGGAGTGGCGCTGACGGTCCTAGCGCTGGCACTCCTCATGAAGGAGGAGCGCACGGGCTGAGCCGGCGGGTGCCTGCGGCGGTGGCACTTGCCGCAAAGAAGGAGGGGGGCTCAGCCTTCCGCCTCCCCCGGGAGTTCAGCGGCGAGGAAGCGTTCGAAGGCGTCGAAATCCACCGGGTCGAACTGGCCGAAGCCCTGGATCCAGACCGTGGCCGTGCGCATCGCGTCGGGTTCGAGCTTGCACCACTTCACCCGGCCGCGCTTTTCCTGGCTGATGAGCCCGGCCTCGGCGAGGATTGCGAGGTGCTTGGAGATGGCGGCGAGCGACATGGCGAAAGGTTCGGCGACGTCGGTCACGGCCATGTCGTCCTCGAGGAGCATGGTCAGGATCGCCCGCCGCGTCGGGTCGGCGAGGGCGGCGAAGACGAGGTCGAGCGAGGAGGCGGGCCGCGGGATCATCGTCCCTTCCTGCGGCCTCGGCCCGCGATCGTCAACCGGAAGGTTGAATATGCCTGCGGGCGCTAACGGTCGGCTCCGGCGCCGGGGTAGGGTCATGGCGGCGTCGGTGGCTGCAAGAAATATGCAGTCTTTCCAGTTGTTTGTGCCCGCAAGCCTTGGCGATTTCGGCGATTGACTCGGGCACGGGCCGGCCTTAGTCATCGCGCAACTGACCGAGGGGGCCTTTCCATGTCCGGCGAGCCCGATCCCGATCGCCTGAAGGCGCTTGAGGAGAAGCTGGCGGCGGCACGGAAGGACCAGGCCCGCACCCCGCGCGGGGACGAGCATTTCTCGGCCGCGAGCCAAGGCTGGCGGATGGTGATCGAGCTGGTCGCGGGACTCGGGATCGGCTTCGGCATCGGATACGGGCTGGATACCCTCCTGGGGACCTTGCCCCTCTTCCTGGTGCTGTTCACATTGCTGGGCTTCGTGGCCGGGGTGAAGACGATGCTTCGCACCGCCAGGGAAATCCAGGACGAGAAGCAGGCGGGCAGGCCCGCCAGTGACGAAGGGGAATAGACGTGGCGACGGAAGAGCACAGCCAAGGCCTCACGTTCCATCCGATGGACCAGTTCAAGATCCAGCCGCTCTTCGGCGAGGGCCCGATCCACTGGTACACTCCCACCAACGCGACGCTGTGGATGGCGCTCACGCTTCTGGCGATCTTCGCGCTCTTCGTGCTTGGCACCCGCGGCCGGGCGATCATCCCTACGCGGTTGCAGTCGGTGGCCGAGCTCGGCTACGGCTTCGTCCACAAGATGGTCGAGGATGTCGCCGGCAAGGACGGGCTGAAGTTCTTCCCCTACATCTTCACGCTCTTCCTCTTCATCGTCTTCGCGAACTTCCTCGGCCTCGTTCCGGGTGCCTTCACGACGACCAGCCACATCGCCGTGACGGCGGTCATGGCGGTGGCGGTGTTCCTGACCGTGACCATCGTCGGCTTCGTCAAGAACGGCGCGGGTTTCCTCGGCCTCTTCTGGGTTTCCTCGGCGCCCCTGGCGCTGCGCCCGGTGCTGGCGCTGATCGAGGTGATCTCGTACTTCGTGCGGCCCGTCAGCCACTCGATCCGACTTGCCGGCAACATGATGGCCGGCCACGCGGTGATCAAGGTCTTCGCGGCCTTCGCGCCGCTCGTCCTCATCTCGGGCATCGGCATCGCGGTGACGCCGCTTTCGATCCTCGCCATCGTGGCGATGTATGCGCTCGAAATCCTCGTGGCCTTCATCCAGGCCTATGTCTTCACGATCCTGACCTGCGTCTACCTCAAGGATGCGCTGCATCCGCACCACTGACGCCGGTCTTCCACCCACGCAGAAAATCCAACCGTAAGGAGTAACGACATGGAACTCGCAGCAGCAGCGGCCCTCGGCAAATTCATCGGTGCGGGCCTTGCCTGCATCGGCATGGGCGGGTCCGCCATGGGGGTGGGCAACGTCGCGGGCAACTTCCTCGCCGGCGCACTCAGGAACCCCTCGGCCGCGGCCGGCCAGACCGCCACGCTCTTCATCGGCATCGCCTTCGCGGAAGCGCTCGGGATCTTCTCGTTCCTCGTCGCGCTCCTGCTGATGTTCGCCGTCTGAGCCTTCCCTGACCATCCTTACGGCCGGATGGGGGCAGAGCCGCGCCCATCCGGGTTGTAATCAAGGTTTCGAGGGGGCCGAGATGGCAAACACCACAACAGAGGCCGCCGGGGCCGTCACCGAAGCCGTGACCGAGGCAACCGGCCACGCCGCCGAGGCCGCAGGGCACGCCGCGCAGTCCGCTGGCATGCCGCAACTCGATTTCTCGACCTTCGGCAACCAGATCTTCTGGCTCGCCGTGGCACTCGTGCTGATCTATCTTGTGCTGTCGCGCGTGGCGCTGCCGCGGATCGGTGGCATCCTCGCCGACCGGCAGGGCAAGATCACCAGCGACATCGCCGCGGCCGAGGAGCTGAAGCAGAAGGCCGAGGCGGCCGAGAAGGCCTATAACCAGGCGCTGATCGACGCGCGGACCGAGGCGGGCAAGATCGTCGCCGAGGCGCGGGCAGAGATCCAGAAGGATCTCGACAAGGCCACCGCGAAGGCCGATGCGGAAATCGCCGCGAAGGCGGCCGAAAGTGCGAAGCGGATCGAGGAGATCCGCGCCGGAGCGGCGGAGAATGTCGCTGTCGTCGCCAAGGAAACCGCCGAGGCCATCGTCGCCGCGTTCGGCGGCAGGGCGGACGCGGGCGCCGTCGACGACGCCGTGGCAAGCAGGCTGAAGGGGTGATGCGATGAACCGGATTCTGCTTTCGACGCTTCCCGCCCTTCTGGCAAGCCCGGCCTTCGCGGCGGGCGGGCCGTTCCTCTCGCTGCGCAACACGAACTTCGTCGTGCTCGTGGCCTTCCTGATCTTCATCGGCGTCCTTCTTTACTTCAAGGTGCCGGCGCTGATCGGCGGGCTTCTGGACAAGCGCGCCGCGGGAATCAAGGCGGAGCTCGACCAGGCGCGCGCCCTGCATGACGAGGCGCGGTCCATCCTGGCCTCTTACGAGCGCAAGCATAAGGAGGTGCAGGAGCAGGCCGACCGCATCGTCGAGACCGCGAAGCGCGAGGCGCTTGCCGCGGCGGAGCAGGCGAAGGCCGATCTAAAGGCCTCCATCGCGCGGCGGCTCGCCGCCGCGGTGGATCAGATCGCCTCGGCCGAGGCGTCGGCGGTGCGGGAGGTGCGCGACCGCGCGGTGAGCGTGGCGGTTGCGGCCGCGGGCGACCTCATCGCGGCGAAGATGACCGCGGCCGAGAAGAACAAGCTGGTCGAGGCGTCGATCGGCGAGGTCGAGACGCGGCTGCACTGACCTGACCGCAAGATGCGACGCGAGACCCGGCCGCAGCGCCGGGTTTGGCATTCCCGGGGGGGCGCAACGATGGCAGTGACGATCCGGCGGCCGGTCAAGGACGACAGGGAAGCGTGGGAACGGCTCTATGAGGGCTATGCGGTGTTCTACGGTGTCGCGCAGACGCCCGAGATGCGCGCCCGCGTCTGGGGCTGGATCCTCGATCCCGCGCACGAGACCGAGGCCTTCGTGGCCGAGGACGAGGACGGCGGGCTTACGGGGCTTGCCCATTTCCGCGCGTTCGCCCGGCCGCTTTCGGCGTCGGTCGGCGGGTTTCTCGACGATCTCTTCGTGCCCCCCGAGGCGCGCGGCCGGAGCGTGGCCGATGCGCTCATCGGCGCGGTGGCGGCCGAGGGCCGGTCGCGCGGGTGGACGGTGATCCGCTGGATCACCGCCGAGGACAACTATCGCGCCCGCGCCGTCTACGACCGGTTGGCGGACCGGACGAAGTGGGTCACCTACGACGTCCGGCTCTGACTCCGGGCGCGGTGCTCAGCCCCGCAGCTTCTTCACGACCAGGCCGACGACGACCTGTACGATGAGGCCGGCGACGCCGCCGCCGACGAGGTTGCCCGCGAGCGCGGCAATGTCGGTTCCGCTGCCGAGAAGCCCGCCGATGAGCTGGCCGCCGCCGATGCCGCCGAGCGCACCGGCAATCAGGTTGCCGATGTTGCCCATGTCGGCGTCCTTGACGACCTTGCCGCCGCCGAGGCCGCCGACGGCCCCGCCGATCAATTGGGAAAGAATCTGTTCCATCGTACTGTCCCACCTTTGTTGCACGCGCGAAGATCGCCCGCGCCGAAATCGTTCGGCGGCGAACCGGCGCCTGTCAAGCTGCGATTGGCACTCCTGACGTCCTTGACGCCGCGGCATCGACGCCCCGATTCTAGCCGCGTGCGTCCTCCTGCGCGATCCTGAGCCGGGCCACAGCCTCGTTGCGCTGCGCCCTGCGGTCGTCGTCCAGCGCGCGGGCCACGTAGTCGAGGTGGTTTTCGACCGCGGCCCGTGCGGCAGCGGGGTCGCGTGCAAGCAGCGCGTCGCGGATCGCGCGATGCTGGGCGAGGAGCATGCCGCGGGTGGTCTTCTGACGGAACACGACCTGGCGGTTGTAGAAGACGCCCTGCTGCAGGAGGTCGAAGATCGACCGCATCATGTGCAGCATGATCACGTTGTGGCTGGCCTCGATGATCGCCATGTGGAACTCTGCGTCGAGCCGCGCCTCGTCGGCCGGGTCTCGCTTTTGGTGCGCGGCTTCCATCTTGGCGAAGATGGCGTCGATCACCGTCAGATCGGTGTCCGAGGCCCGTCGCGCCGCCCGCTCGGCGGCCAGCGCTTCCAGATCGCGGCGGAAGGCGAGGTAGTCGTTCACCGCCTCGTCATGACGCTCGAAGAGGCGCACCAGCGCGGGCGAGAAGGCCGAGCCGAGGACCTCGGCCACATAGATGCCCGCGCCCGCCCGGGTGGTCAGAAGCCCGGCCTCCTGCAGGTCGGCGACGGCCTCCCTCAGGCTCGGGCGCGAGACTCCGAGCCGGTCGGCGAGGTCGCGTTCGGACGGCAGCCGTTCGCCGGGACGGAGGATGCCGCGCAGGATCAACCCCTCGATCTGGCGCACGACGCTTTGCGACAGTTTCTCCGGTTCGACCTTCTGGAAGGGCATCGCAATCTCCGCAAATTGGTCAGATCATATGACCACCGGGAATATGCGACAATAAAAAAGCCGGGCCATCGGCCCGGCCTCCGCACGCATGCCGAACCCCGTCAGCCTTGCGGGATGATCAGGATTTCCACCCGGCGGTTCTGCGCCCGGCCCTCGGGCGTCAGGTTCGACGCCACCGGCAGGTCCTCGCCCCGGCCATAGGCGACGATGCGCCCGCCCGCGACGCCCGCACCGCGCAGGATCGCCGCCACGGCCATGGCCCGGCGCTGCGACAGGTCCTGGTTGTAAGCGGCCGAGCCGGTGTTGTCGGTGTGGCCCACGATCTCCACCCGTGTGTTCGGGTAGCGGTTGAGGTTGTCGGCGACCGCGTAGAGGTCATTCTGGATCGAACCCTGCACTGTCGCGCTGTCGGTGGCGAAGAGCAGGCCCTCGGGCATCACCACCCGAAGCTGGTTGCCCTCGTTGATGATGCGGATACGGCTGTCGCTGATCTCGGCCTGCAGTTCGCGCGCCTGGCGGTCGAGGTTGGAGCCGACGACCCCACCCGCGAGACCGCCGATCGCGGCGCCGACGACGGCGCGGTCGAGCTTGTCCTTGCCACCGTCGCCGGTGAGGATGCCGGCGAGCGCGCCGATCCCGGCACCCGTCAGCGCGCCTTCCTTGGTGCGCTGGTTCGGATCGGCCGAATACTGGTCGACCGGGGTGCAGGCGGCCAGTAGCACGGCCACGACGGCACCGCCGAGAAGGGTCCTGGAAAATCGCATGGAAGCTGCTCCGCTTGTTGTTTGGCTTCTGATCGGAGATTAGCCGCTGTTAGGCAATAACGCCCGATCAGAAAAGCGGTTCCGGCGACAATCCGCGCATCCTGGCAGCCGCCTCAACCGGCCTCGACGCGGGCCGATTCCCAGGCGAGCATCGCGCGTTTCACCGGCAGTCCCCAGTGATAGCCGCCGAGCCCGCCGGTCTTGCGGATGGCGCGGTGGCAGGGGATGAGCCAACTCACCGGATTGCGGCCGATGGCGGTTCCGACGGCGCGCACCGCCTGCGGATAGCCCGCCCGCCGGGCGATGTCGGTGTAGGTCGCGACATGACCGGGGGGAATGGCGATGAGCGCCTCCCAGACCTTGATCTGGAACGGGGCGCCGATGGCAAAGACGGGTGCGGGCGCGTTCGCCGAACCGAATGCGGCGAGCACCCAGGGACGGAGCGCCATGGGGTCCTCGACGAAACGCGCCTTCGGCCAGCGGCCGCGAAGGTCGGCCATGGCGGCTTCGGTCCCGGTTTCACCGGCGAAGGCGAGGCCCGAGATGCCGCGATCGGTACCCATCACGAGAGCCGGGCCGAAGGGGCTTTCGAACCAGCCCCAGCGGATCGTCAGCCCCTCCGCTCCCTTGGCGAACTCGCCGGGGCTCATCGCCTCCCAGCGAATGAAGAGGTCGTGGAGCCTCCCCGTGCCGGACAGCCCCGCCTCGTCCGCGGCGTCGAGTAGCGTGCGGCGTTCCGTGAGAAGGCGTTTTGCGTGGTCGAGCGTCAGGTACTGCTGGTAGCGCTTGGGGCTGACGCCGACCCACCGGGTGAAGACGCGCTGAAAATGCGCCGGGCTCATCGACAGCCGCTCGGCCAGGTCGTCGAGCGCGAGGGGGGCGCCGCCGGCGTCGTCGATGGCCTTCAGCGCGCGGGCGATCACGGCGTAGTGGTAGCGGTCTTCGGGACTCTGGTCGGTGGGCATGGCAGTCTCCTCAGAGACGAGACTAGGCCACGACGGCCCGGGGTGCGACCCGGATGTTGCGCTTTGCTCAGGCGGCCAGCGCGGACCTGCGCGGCCGGCAGAGGGCCAGACGTGCAACCTCATGACGCCTGAGGCAGAGCCGTGCTGTCTGTTTGTGGCCCTCACCAGCAAGCGCGAGGACCTCGGCGACGGCATCGGCGCCGAGGCCAGCCAGCCCCTCTGCCGAGGCGAAGAGGGATTCGCACCATGCCCCGTTGGCAAGGATCACCTCGTGCCGGGGCAGAAGGACATGGTGGAAAGCCTCCCCCGCCGCCGCTTCGGATGCGGAAAGGCCCCAGGGTCCGGCCAGTTGCCCCGCCGCGGCGAACGCCTCGTGCTCCCCGCTGAGCAGCGCCACCTCCGCGCCATCGACCAGAAGCCGGTGGCAGCCGGTGACGGTCAGCCTGCGATGCGGCCGGCCTTCCCCGAGCGCCCCCGCCGGCACCGTGACACGCGTCGTCGGCAACGCCGCGCCGCCCGCAAGGAACCGTCCCGTCCAGAGCACCGGCGGATATCCGTTGTCGAGCGTCAGCAGCCGGTCGCCCCGGCTGAGCCGCTCCACCGCGACCTCGCCCCGCTGCGTCGCGATCAGCGTGCCCGAGGCAAAGCAGGGAACCGAGGCGACCTGCGAATAGGTCAGCGCGGTGTTGTTCGGCGCGCTGACATTGTAGGTGCCGGTGACCGGATAGGCCGTGCCCGGCGTCAACGGGCTGGTTGAGAAAAAGCCGACGACCTTGCCGCCGATCTCGATCTGGTCGACCTCGATCACGATGCCGCCGGGCCCGGACAACGCGGAAAAGCTTTCGTCATAGACCCGGCCCGAGGCTATCACGCTGCCGCTCATCGAGGTGACGACGGCCGTCTGGTCGGCGTCGCTGCCCACCTCGTCCGCGCTGACGTCGCCGTCAAGATAGCCGTCATTGTCGTTGATGGTGACCAGAACCCGGTCTGTCTCGTGGTTGTAGGCGGATGACAGGGTGAGGGTATGCGTCGTCGCGTCGTAGGCGAGCGCCGATGGCTTGTAGGCGTAATATTCGTGGATCATCGCAGCCTGCCTTTGCTTGCCGGCAGGATGGGGAGGGTGGCCCGAAAACCTGGTTAACCGGACGCCCGCAAAATCGTTCGAATTGTCGCGACTTGCCGTGCGCCCCGGGGCATTGCATACCCGCGCCATGGACCATGCGCTCGACTACCAGACGCTCCGCGAGATATTCACCCGCTTCCACGCCGCCGAGGCGGAACCGAAGGGGGAACTTGAGCATCTGAACGCCTTCACGCTTCTCGTCGCCGTGGCGCTGTCGGCGCAGGCGACGGACGCCGGCGTGAACAAGGCCACGCGCGCGCTTTTCGCCGTCGCAGACACGCCCGAGAAGATGCTCGCCCTCGGCGAGGAGGGGCTGATCGCGCACATCAAGACCATCGGGCTTTTCCGCCAGAAGGCGAAGAACGTGATGCGGCTGTCGCAGATCCTCGTGGCGCGATACGGCGGCGAGGTGCCCTCGTCCCGCGCGGCGCTCATGACGCTGCCGGGGGTCGGGCGCAAGACGGCGAATGTCGTGCTGAACATGTGGTTCCACTTTCCCGCGCAGGCGGTCGATACCCATGTCTTCCGGGTCGCCAACCGCACCGGAATCGCGCCTGGCCGCGATGTGCTGGCGGTGGAACGCGCCATCGAGGACAACGTGCCCGTGGAGTTCCAGCGCCACGCCCACCACTGGCTGATCCTGCACGGCCGCTACATCTGCGTCGCCCGCAAGCCGAAGTGCGGCGCCTGTTTCATTCGCGATCTCTGTCCTTACGAGGAGAAGACCCAGTGACCAAGCGCTACCAGGTTGTCGGCATCGGCAACGCCATCGTGGACGTGCTGACCCAGTGCGACGACGATTTCCTCGACTGGATGGGGATCGAGAAGGGGATCATGCAGCTTGTGGACCGCGAGCGGGGCGAGACGCTCTATGCCGCGATGAAGGAGCGGACGCAGGCTCCGGGGGGCTCGGTCGGCAACACGCTGGCAGGGCTTGGCAACCTCGGCCTGAAGACCGCCTTCGTCGGTCGGGTGAAGGACGACGCGCTGGGGCGTTTCTACGCGAAGTCGCTGGAGGCGGAGGGCACCGACTTCCCCAATCCGCCGGTCGCGGCCGAACCGCTGCCGACCTCGCGTTCCATGATCTTCGTGACGCCCGATGGCGAGCGGTCGATGAACACCTATCTCGGCGCCGGCGCGGATTTCGGGCCCGACGACCTCGACGCCGGTGTCGTGAGGACGAGCGACTACCTCTTCCTCGAGGGATATCTCTTCGACAAGGACCACGGCAAGGCCGCCTTCCGCAAGGCCGCCGCCGCCTGCCACGAAGGCGGCGGCAAGGCCGGGATCGCGTTGTCCGATCCGTTCTGCGTGGACCGTCACCGCGCCGACTTCCGCCGGCTGGTGCGCGACGAGATGGACTATGTCATCGGCAACCAGCACGAATGGACTTCGCTCTACCAGACGGCCGACCTCGAAGCGGCGCTGGCCCAGGCCCACGCCGAATGCGGCACCGTCGTCTGCACCCGCTCGGGCGCCGACGTGATCCTCATCCGCGGGCAGGAGAGGGTGGAGGTGCCGGTGCACCGCGTCGTGCCGGTCGATGCCACCGGGGCCGGGGACCAGTTCGCCGCCGGTTTCCTCTATGGCCTGGCCACCGGCCAGCCTCTGGCCAAGGCGGGGCGCATGGGCTGCATCGCCGCGGCCGAGGTGATCAGCCATTTCGGCGCTCGCCCCGAGGCCGACGTCAAGGCTCTGTTCCGCTCGAATGGACTGATCTGATCCGTCGCGCCGGGTGCGTTTGCCCGACTCGTGCAACTTGTGGTAGAGTTTCAAGGTAGCGAGCCGGAGACGCGGCACGCTGCGTGACGGTATTTTTCGAAGTCATTGGAGAAAGCCATGGAAAAGTTCGTCATCCTCCGGGATGCCAGCCGGGGCATGCGCCCGGAAGCCATATACCCCAGGCCCGGACCCTTCGGCACGGCGGCGGGCCGTCTGGACCTGCCACCCGAACCGCGCGTCGAGACCGCTGATCTGTCCTCGGCCGAGCTGCGCGGGGCGGCGCGCGACCCGGAGGTCGTCGCTGTCGCGCGGGCGATGCCGATCCGGCTGATCGAGCCGCGGGGTGCCCCCACCGCCGCTTCCGCCGGGGCGCCGACCTGGGGGGTGGCGCGCGTCGGCGCCACCGCCAGCCCCTTCGACGGCGCAGGCGTGCGCGTCGCCGTGCTCGACACCGGGATCGACGCGACCCACCCGGCCTTCGCGGGCGTCAACCTGATCCAGAAGGACTTCACCGGATCGGGCAATGGCGACGGCCACGGCCATGGCACCCACTGCGCCGGCACGATCTTCGGCCGCGACGTCGGCGGCACCCGGATCGGCGTCGCGCCCGGCGTGACCGAGGCCCTGATCGGCAAGGTGCTCGGCGCCGACGGCTCTGGCGGTTCCGAGATGCTCTTTGCCGCGATGAACTGGGCCTCCGAGGAGAACGCGCGGGTGATCTCGATGTCGCTCGGATTCGACTTCCCCGGTCTTGCCGACCGGCTCGTGACGGTGAACGGCCTGCCAGTCGCGCTCGCGACCTCGATCGCGCTCGAAGCCTACCGGATGAACCTCAGGGTCTTCGACAGCCTCATGGACCTCATGCGCGCCAAGGTGGATTTCAATGGCGGCACCGTCGTCTGCGCGGCCAGCGGCAACGAAAGCGAGCGGCAGATCGCCCCCGACTTCGAGGTCAGCGCCTCGGTCCCTGCGGCGGCACTCGGCGTCGTGTCGGTCGGCGCGCTGGCCGAGGGCGCGAACGGGCTGACGGTCGCGCCCTTCTCGAATACCAATCCGGTCGTTTCTGCACCGGGCGTGGGCGTCGTCTCGGCCTGGCCGGGCGGCGGGTTGAAGTCGCTGAACGGGACGTCGATGGCCTGCCCGCATGTCGCCGGGGTGACGGCACTCTGGTGGCAGGCGCTCGGTGCGGCGAGCCTGCCCCTGACCAGCCGCGCGGTGGAGGCGCGGCTTCTGGCCAGCGCGGTGCGGACGCCCTTCGCGCCCGGCGTCGATACCGCCGACCGCGGGCAGGGCCTGGTGCAGGCGCCGACGGCCGCCGTTTCCTGACGGAACGCGGCGGGGGCGGTGTGCCCGCGCCTGCCGCGCCGCCTCATCCGGGCGCCGGACCGTCATCCGCCGGCTCGATCGCGCCCCGGCGCGCGAGCGTCCGGGCGAGGGCGGCACAAGCCAGGGCCCAGGCCCCGCCCGCCGCCCAGCCGGCGAGGACGTCGGTCGGCCAGTGGACGCCGAGGTAGACACGGCTCGCGCCGACGGCGAGCGTGACGAGGACGGCGAGAGCCACGACATAGGCGCGGAGCCGCCGTTCGCGGAAGTTCCGCGCGACGAGCGCCGCGAGGGTGAGGTAGACGACCGCCGCCATCAGCGAATGACCCGAGGGGAACGAGGCGGTGTAGACGAGCGAGCCGTGCGGCACGAGATCGGGCCGCGGCCGGTCGAAGAACGCCTTGGCCAGGTTGCTGAGTGTCACCCCGCTGCCGACGGCGGCGAGGACGTAGAGCGCCGTCCCGTGCTTGCGCTGCAGCCAGAGGAGCCCCGCCGCCGCGAGCGTGAGGAAGGTCAGGACTCCAAGGCCGCCAAGCCCGGTCACGTCGCGGGCCATTTCCTCCAGCCAGGGTGGCCCGAGCGGGTCGGCGGCATCGCCCGGGATCCGGAGCGCGAGCAGGATGGCGGTGTCGAAGGCCCGGGTCTCGCCCTCCATGACCTCTTCGGCCAGTTCGGCGAAGGCCCAGAGCGCAGCGGCGGCGAGGGCGAGGGCAACGGCAAGGCCAAGCTCGACCGCGGCGGCGCGGCGCGCGATCCGTTGGCTGAGGGTCGCAAGGCGGGTCATGGTGCCGCACCATGCCAGCCTGGCGCCGCCGGGTCTACCGCCCGAGCTTGGCGTGGACCTCGGCAAGGTCGACCTCGCCCGTGGGCACCTTGTTGGCCGGATTGTCGAAGTCGTAGCGGAAGAGCTGGAAGTCCTTGTGGTAGATTTCCCACATCAGGTGCATCGCGAGGTCGTCGAAGTAGTCCTCGACCGGATGGACCCGTTTCGGCCCGTGGCCTTCGCTTTCGTTGAAGCGCGGAATGGAAGCGAGGTCCACCTTTTGCGCCGTCTCGACATGGTCGAGCACCGTCTGCATCCCGGCGTCGAAACGCTCGGTGAAGAAGATGTGGTCATAGCTTCCGCCGTTCACGATGTAGGTGGCGATGTGGCCGGACATGGCGGACCAGTGGATGTCGGGCTCCATCGGCCGGCGCCAGCGGATCGTGTCGCGGGCAAAGAGGAGGAAGCGGCGGAAGGACCGGATCTGGTCGAACTCGAACCCGTCCTCGGGACTGCCGACCTCCACCCCGTATTTCTGGACGAGCATCGGCACGAGGTTGCCGCGATAGCGCTTGCCGTTCCTCTGGATGCCGCAGATCTTGTCGAAGAAGGACGACAGGATGCGCGTGTAGGGATTGCGGACGCAGGTGAAGGCATAGCTCCGGTGCGCCTTCACGTTGGCCTCGATCAGCGGCTGGCTGGCCTCCTGGCTCCACTTGTGCAAGCCCTCGGCCGCGTCGTGGATGTCGCCGTCGTAGAAGCGGCCGTGGTCGGAGAAGAACATGATCTGGCCGATGGTCGAGCAGGCGCATTTCGGCACCACGCGATAGACCATGCTTTCGCTTTCCGTCATCCATGTGCCGGGAAAACCCATTTCGCCCGTGTCTCCTCATCCTGTCGCGCATCGGGCATCCTGACCGCGAATTGCGGCCCAAAACGCAATGAAAAGCGGTCTTTTCAACGGCTCATAAACCGAAATCCCTCAACAATCCATTGCCGGTCGGTTAACAGGTTCCCAAATGGCAAGGATCGCCTTCATTCTTCTCTGTCACAAGGACCCCGAGGGGATCATCCGTCAGGCCGAACGGCTGACGGCCG
>NZ_JAYRTX010000010.1:0-52989 GCF_041919395.1 Albidovulum sp. | reverse complement strand
CCTTCGCCGGGCGCGACTTCGACCGCGAGATGTCCTCCGTCATGGTCAACGTCGCGGCACTGACCATCCTGACCAAGCGGGCGGTCGCGCACATGCTGCAACAGGGCGGCGGGCGGATCCTCAACGTCGGGTCAACCGCGGGGTTCATGCCGGGGCCGAACATGGCCGTCTATCACGCCACCAAGGCCTATGTGCTCTCGCTCGGCGAGGCCGTCGCCGAGGAACTGCGCGGGACGCCCGTCACCGTCACCACGCTCTGCCCCGGCGCGACCGCCACCAATTTCGCCAGGTCTGCCGGCATGGAGGGGATCACGCTCTTCACGGCGCTGAAGCCCGCCGGGGCGGCCCCGGTCGCGCGCGCGGGCTGGCGGGCGATGAAGGCGGGACGGCGCGTGAAGGTGACGGGGCCGCACAACTGGCTCTTCTCCGTCGGGCCGCGCTTCGTGCCACGCGCTGTCGTTCCGAGGATCGCGGCGATCTTCCTGAAATAGGGCCGCCCGGGTCGCTGTCCGGGCCGGATTGTTTCCGGCGCGACGGCCACCAACCGCACGTTAGCGCCACCACGTTTGCATGGCGCAGGCCGGTCGCCTAGAAGCGGGGCAAGGGGCGCGGGGCCCGGATGCGGCGATATCAGCGGAGGTCATCATGGCACGGCAAGAGCAGGCGGATCAGATGCGCGGGGGCAAGGGCTTCATCGCGGCGCTGGACCAGAGCGGAGGTTCCACCCCGAAGGCGCTGAAGCTTTACGGGATCGGCGCCGATGCCTGGAAGACCGACGCGGAGATGTATGCGCTCATCCACCAGATGCGGGCGCGGATCGCCACCTCGCCGGCCTTCGACGGCAATCGCGTGATCGGCGCGATCCTCTTCGAGAAGACCATGGACGCCGAAATCGGCGGCAAGCCCGCGGCCCGGTTCCTCTGGGAGGACAAGGGCGTCGTGCCCTTCCTGAAGATCGACAAGGGGCTGGAGGAGGAGAAGGATGGCGTGCGGCTGATGAAGCCGATGCCGGGGCTCGACGATCTGCTGAAACGCGCGGTGGCGAAAGGCATCTTCGGCACCAAGGAGCGGTCGGTCATCGACGCCGCCAACCCCAAGGGCATCGCCGCAAACGTCGCCCAACAGTTCGACGTGGCCCGGCAGGTGATGGCCCATGGCCTCGTGCCGATCATCGAGCCGGAGGTCACGATCTCCATCCCCGACAAGGCGGAGGCGGAGGCGATCCTTCTTGCCGAAATCCTGAAGAACCTCGATGCGCTGCCCGCCGGTGGCGAGGTCATGCTGAAGCTGACGCTGCCGTCGGTGGCCAATCTCTACAAACCCCTCGTCGATCATCCGAAGGTGATGCGGGTGGTGGCGCTGTCGGGCGGCTACACCCGGGCCGAGGCAAACGCGATCCTGGCAAGGAATGCCGGCGTCATCGCGAGCTTCTCGCGCGCCCTGACCGAGGGGCTTTCGGCGCAGCAGACGGACGCCGAGTTCCATGCCGCGCTCGATGCCGCGATCCAGTCGATCTACGACGCCTCGGTCGCGGGCTGACGGACGCACGGCGCGAATTTTCACGCGAAGGGGATTCCCTTCGCGGTTCGGCTGTGGCATCGTCCGCGGAAACCCGCC
The DNA here is from genome assembly GCF_041919395.1 of Albidovulum sp. Lineage (NCBI taxonomy): Bacteria > Pseudomonadati > Pseudomonadota > Alphaproteobacteria > Rhodobacterales > Paracoccaceae > Albidovulum > Albidovulum sp. Next base: position 51,372 of record NZ_JAYRTX010000010.1, on the reverse strand, counting down.
CGACAGAGGCGGTGCGACGAGGCGCGGGACAGCGAAGATGGGCGGACCCCGGAATCGGCCGGCAATAGGAGCAGTGCTTGCCAGCATGGCGGCGCTGAGCGTCGGCTTCTATTTCACCTTCGCCGCGGTGCAGGGAAACTTCGGCGTCTTCCGCCGGGTGCAGGCCACCGCGGAGAAGGAGGCGTTGCAGGCCGAGCATGCGAGGCTGACAGCCGAGGTCGCGCGGATGGAGAACCTCACGCGCCGGCTGTCGGACACCTATCTCGACCTCGACCTTCTCGACGAACGAGCCCGCAACGTCCTGGGCCTCGTCCGTTCGGACGAAATCGTGGTGCACTGACCGCGTCCGCTTCGGGCGATTGCGGAGCGTCCGTAGCCGCGAAATTTCACAGAATGAGCATGACCTTTGGACCAAGCCCGCGCATGATGGCGGAGCGGATCGAGGGCCTTCCGTGAGGTCAAATACGTCTCGCAACCCGGGCGCAATGCGGGTATAAGTAGTTTAACGTTGAACTATCTCTTGCCAATGGGAGGGTGCAGGAATGGCAGCGCGCAAGACCGCCGCGAAATCAAATACTTCGAAGGACGAGCTGCTCGCCTACTATCGCGACATGCTGCTCATACGCCGATTCGAAGAGAAGGCGGGCCAACTCTACGGCATGGGCCTCATCGGCGGTTTCTGCCATCTCTACATCGGGCAGGAAGCCGTCGTGGTGGGCCTCGAAGCTGCGGCAGAGGAAGGCGACAAGCGCATCACCTCCTACCGCGACCATGGCCACATGCTCGCCTGCGGGATGGACCCCAAGGGCGTCATGGCCGAACTCACGGGTCGCGCCGGGGGCCTTTCGAAGGGCAAGGGCGGCTCGATGCACATGTTCTCGAAGGAGAAGCACTTCTACGGCGGCCACGGCATCGTCGGCGCGCAGGTGCCGCTGGGCGCCGGGCTCGCCTTCGCCGACAAGTACAAGGGTAACGGCCGCGTCAGCTTTGCCTATTTCGGAGACGGTGCGGCGAACCAGGGCCAGATCTACGAGACCTTCAACATGGCCGCGCTCTGGAAGCTGCCGGTGATCTTCGTGATCGAGAACAACCAGTATGCGATGGGCACGGCGCAACGCCGCTCCACCTCCACGCCCGACCTCTACACCCGCGGCGAAGCCTTCGGCATTCCTGGCGAGGTGGTGGACGGGATGGACGTGCTGGCCGTGAAGGCCGCCGGCGAAAAGGCGGTGGCGCACTGCCGTGCGGGCGACGGGCCCTATATCCTCGAGGTGAAGACCTATCGCTACCGCGGCCACTCAATGTCGGACCCGGCCAAGTACCGCACCCGCGAGGAGGTCCAGAAGATCCGCGAGGAGAGGGATGCGATCGAGCATGTGCGCGAACTGATCCTTCAGGGCAAGCACGCAACCGACGACGACCTGAAGGCCATCGACCGCGACATCAAGGCCATCGTCAACGAGGCGGCAGAATTCTCGCGCGAGAGCCCGGAGCCCGACGTGTCGGAACTCTGGACCGATATCTACGCCTGAGGGGGAGGAAGAACCATGGCAACCGAAATCCTGATGCCCGCCCTTTCCCCCACGATGGAGGAAGGAAAGCTCGCGAAATGGCTCGTGAAGGAGGGTGACAAGGTCACCTCCGGCCAGATCCTCGCAGAGATCGAAACCGACAAGGCCACGATGGAATTCGAGGCCGTCGATGAGGGCACCGTAGGCCGCATCCTCGTGGCCGAGGGGACCGAGGGCGTGAAAGTCAACACGCCGATCGCCGTGCTGGTCGAAGAAGGCGAAAGTGCTGGCGCGACGCCGGCGCCGAAGGCTGCCCCGGCCGCAGCCCCCGCCGGGGTTGCAGCCGAACCTGCCGCCGTTGCCGCGACCGCGATCTCCGCCCCCGCGGCGCCGGCCGTGGATGCCTCACCCGATTGGCCGGCCGGCACGCCGATGAAGACCATGACCGTGCGCGAGGCCCTGCGCGAGGCCATGGCCGAGGAGATGGCGCGCGACGAGGACGTCTATCTGATGGGCGAGGAGGTGGGCGAGTACCAGGGCGCCTACAAGATCAGCCAGGGCCTGCTGGACCAGTTCGGGCCGAAGCGCGTGATCGACACGCCGATCACCGAGCACGGCTTTGCGGGCATAGCCGTCGGCTCGGCCTTTGGCGGGCTGAGGCCTATTGTCGAATTCATGACCTTCAACTTCGCCATGCAGGCGATCGACCAGATCATCAACTCGGCGGCCAAGACACTTTACATGTCCGGCGGCCAGATGGGCTGCCCGATCGTCTTCCGCGGCCCGAACGGCGCGGCGGCCCGCGTCGCCGCCCAGCACAGCCAGGACTACGCCGCCTGGTACGCGATGGTGCCCGGCCTGAAGGTGGTGATGCCCTATTCGGCCGCCGACGCGAAGGGTCTCCTGAAGACCGCGATCCGCGACCCGAATCCGGTGATCTTCCTCGAGAACGAGATTCTCTATGGCCGCAGCTTCGACGTGCCGGACATGGAGGGCTTCACCATCCCGTTCGGCAAGGCCAAGGTCTGGCGCGAGGGCACCGATGTGACGCTCGTCTCCTTCGGGATCGGGATGAGCCATACGCTTGAAGCTGCCGACAAACTCGCTGCCGAGGGCATCAGCGCCGAGGTCATCGACCTCAGGACGCTGCGCCCGCTGGACACCGGGACGGTGATCCGGTCGGTCATGAAGACCAACCGCTGCGTGACGGTCGAGGAAGGCTGGCCGGTCTGCTCGATCGGCAACCACATCTCGGCGGTGCTGATGCAGGAGGCGTTCGACTGGCTCGACGCGCCTGTCATCAACTGCACCGGCAAGGATGTGCCGATGCCCTATGCCGCGAATCTTGAAAAGCTGGCGCTCGTGACCTCCGACGAGGTGGTCGCTGCGGCAAAAAAAGTCACCTATCGCTGAGGGGGAAGAGACATGGCAACCGAAATCCTGATGCCCGCACTTTCGCCCACGATGGAAGAGGGCACGCTGGCCAAGTGGCTGGTCAAGGAAGGTGACGCGGTCAAGTCCGGCGACATCCTGGCCGAGATCGAGACCGACAAGGCGACCATGGAGTTCGAGGCGGTCGATGAAGGTGTCGTCGGCCGCATCCTCATCGCCGAGGGGACCGCGGGCGTGAAGGTCAACACGCCCATCGCGGTGCTGGTGGAGGAGGGCGAGAGTGCTGGCGCTGCGCCGGCGAAACCTGCGGCCGCTGCTGCTCCGGCGCAGGCAGCCTCGGCCCCGGCAGGCTCAGCGCCTGCCGCCCCTGCTCCTGCCGCCAGCGTGACCGCCCAGGCGCCATCGGTATCTGGCGGCGCGCGTGTCATCGCCTCACCACTCGCCAGGAGGCTCGCAAAGGAAAAGGGAATCGACATCGCGGCGCTGACGGGTTCCGGACCGCACGGCCGGATCGTGAAGGCGGATGTCGAGGCAGCCGGCACGGCGGCAACGGCGGCGGCGCCGGCAACCCCGGCCGCAGCAGCGCCTGCTCCGGCTCCCGTGGCCGCGGGTCCGTCGGCGGGCATGGTCGCCAAGCTCTACGAAGGCCGGGCCTACGAGGAGATTACCCTCGATGGGATGCGCAAGACCATTGCGGCGCGGTTGACCGAGGCCAAGCAGACAATCCCGCATTTCTATTTGCGCCGCGAGGTCCAGCTTGACGCCTTGATGAAGTTCCGCGGGGAGTTGAACGCGGGCCTGGAATCGCGCGGGGTAAAGCTCTCGGTCAACGACTTCATTATCAAGGCCTGTGCCGTGGCCCTGCAGGACGTGCCGGATGCCAATGCCGTATGGGCCGGCGATCGCATCTTCCGGATGAAGGCCTCCGACGTCGCGGTCGCAGTCGCGATCGAGGGTGGCCTCTTCACGCCGGTCCTGAAAGATGCCGACAAGAAGACGCTGTCGACGCTCTCGGCCGAGATGAAGGACCTTGCCCAGCGGGCTCGGACCCGCAAGCTCGCGCCACAGGAGTACCAGGGCGGCAGCTTCGCGATCTCGAACCTCGGCATGTTCGGCATCGACAACTTCGACGCCGTCATCAACCCGCCGCACGGGGCGATCCTCGCCGTCGGCGCGGGCGTGAAAAAGCCGGTCGTGAAAGCAGACGGCACGATCGGCGTTGCCACAGTGATGTCGATGACGCTCTCGGTCGATCACCGGGTGATCGACGGGGCGCTCGGGGCCGAGCTTCTGAAGGCGATCATCGGGTATCTGGAAAATCCGGTCGCGATGCTTGCCTGACCGGAGGTGGAAAAACGAATGGGGCTGGGCCTTGGCCCGGCCCCTTCTACGTCTACAAGAACAACGTCAGACACCGTCGTCGATCAACTGGTCCATCGTCAGCGCCGGCTGCTCGCAACCGGCCTCACCCACGATCTTCGCGGGCACACCGGCCACGGTCTTGCACGATGGCACGTCATGCAGCACCACCGAACCCGCGGCGATCCGGGACCGCTCGCCGATATGGATGTTGCCGAGGATCTTCGCCCCAGCGCCGATCAGCACTCCGTTGCCGATCTTCGGATGACGGTCCCCGTCCTCCTTGCCGGTGCCGCCGAGGGTCACCGAATGCAGCATGGAGACGTTGTCCCCGACGACCGCCGTCTCGCCGATAACGATCGAATGGGCATGGTCGATCATGATCCCCTTGCCGATCCGGGCATTGGGATGGATGTCCACGCCGAAGACCTCGCTCACCCGCATCTGGACGAAGTAGGCCAGATCGCGCCGGCCCCGTGTCCAGAGCCAGTGACCGATGCGAAAGGCCTGCACCGCCTGGAAGCCCTTGAAGAACATCATCGGTTGCATGAACCGGTGGCATGCAGGGTCGCGGTCATAGACGGCGACGATATCGGCCCTTGCTGCCTGGCCAAGCGTGGGATCGGTCGCATAGGCCTCGTCCGCAATCTCGCGAAGTATCTGCTCGCTCATCTCGCCCGAAGCGAGCTTCAGCGAGAACCTGTAGGAAAGCGCACGCTCGAGCGTCGCGTGGTGCAGGATGCCAGAGTGGATGAACCCGCCGAGGAGCGGCTCGTCCCGAACTGCGGCCTTCGCCTCTTCGCAGATATGCGACCAGACGGGATCGACGGTGGCGACCTTTGGATGCCGTTCTGCCATGATCCAGACCCTCCGTGCTTCGTGGTGCATCCATACCAGATAGGGCGTGGCACGAAAACGGGAAGTACCGCCAGTCTCCTCAATTCACCGTGCCCGTTGGCGCCAATCGAGGATCGTCTCGATGACCGTGCACATGGCCTCGAGATATCCCGAATCGGACAGCCGCGGCTCGCCCGCCCGGCCGCACTCGGTCAGCGCTGCCGCCATGAGGCTGCCGTTGCCCCAAAGCGGATGCGCCCTGCCGCAGTTTTTTCGGAAGCGGTCGGCCGCATGCGCCTTTTCTAGCATCGCGCGTACGGCGGCAGGCTGCACCACTGTAGGCAGACTCCAGACGGCACGCGCTGCTGCCGAAACATCGCCATGGGTAATCGCCCGCACGCCTCAAAGATCCGGAAGCGCGATCTGAAGGCAATGGACCGCAATCCGGACCGCGCCTCCCGCGAAGGTCCCGCCCACGGCATCGAGCTGCAGCGCCTCGGGTACGTAGAACGCCGTGGGCTGACCGAGAACTCCGCGGACGAAGGAACCCGCCGCGGTCCCCAATCCCATGCCAAAGCGCCCCGGAGCGCCGGGATTTCCCAAAGACCAACTGGCGAGCGTCCCGGTGATCGCAGACGTCACGCGCGCCGTGGCCCCTATCACGACCGAGTTCGCAGGGATCATCACGGCCGTGGTCGAAACCGCGCCGGCCGTCACCACATGCTCGAGTTCCACCACATGGGCGGAAAGCCCAGCATTGGCAGGCGAAAGTGTCAGCATCCCGCCACGCCAGGCGCTGCCGTCGAAGATCGCTTCAACGCCCTCGTCAAGGATCATAACACGCCAACCGCGTCTCGGGACAGCGAAGTCCCAGCCGCCATTCGTGCCGATGGCGATCCTGCCGTCCTGACCACCCCACTCGTTCACGGCGCCGGCCGGCACGCCGTAGACGGCCCCGTCAATGACAACCGTCGGCGGCGTGGCCAGCGAACGGGTGAGCATCGTCAGATTCACGAGACCGTCAAGCCGAGCCAGGGCCTCATTCACCGTGACATGCTTCTGCGCCTGCGCCGGCTGCAGCAGCGGCAGGCCGAGTTGATTGGTGTTAGACATCGATCACGATCCTCCTGAAAAGGCCCGGCCCGAAGCTGTCTGACAACTGGGCCACATGGATTTCGAAGGGCGGTGCGGCGCCGTCCGCGGCCTGCATACCGCCCGGATACGTCCATCCGGGCTGGCCGAGCGTGACTTCACGGAGAACCGACGCTCCCTGAACCACCCTGAGCAGATAGGCTTCCGTCGTCTCGCCCACCGGCACGTCGACCCCGGACCAGCTGTCGCCATCGACGCGCGTCCTGCGAATCCACGACATGGCCAGATCGCCGCCAGCCGTTCGCCGGGCAGACACATGCACCGGCGCCAGTGGCCGCAGCCCGACCCCCGCGAAAGCCTCGACCAGATGGACATAGGACGGGTCGTCGTAGCTTCGCCGTGACGGACCGATCCTGTAGTGACGCGCGAGGTCGCGCTCGGAAGCGCCAATCTCGATCTGTTTCGGGGCACCGTTCATCAGGACGACGTGGCTCCCGACCGGCCAGACGGGCGGCATCGCGGCATCGGTCCCGGCCTGCCCGCGAAGCCGCAATGTCAGGTCATAGCTGCCGGGCGCGACCAGCACCGCGTCCGCAAACTGGAAGAGCTCCCAGTTGGCAGGGCTTCCATCGCCGATGGCCATCAGGTTCTGGCCGTTCAGAAGCCGATCCGGGTCCACCGAGTCCAGCGCGCCGGACACCTTCACCCGCAACGCAGGTCCGCGGTCCCAGATGCCAGGCGCAGCCGACGAAAGCGCCGTCTGCGTCCGCCCGATGACGGATCGCGTCGCCAAAATCCTCTTGAGCGCATATCCCGCGTCCGTGTCAGAGGAATAGACGGCCACGGATCCGGGCCAGGGACTGGCCGACACCGCCAGATGCGGTTGGTGCGGCACCTCGTTCCCGCTCATAAGTGGCAGGTCCATAAACAGTGGAAGGACGGGTGCCGGGGCGACAAAGGTCCTCGGCGTGACCCGCTCCTCGGCCTCGTCCGACGGCTCATAGACGGCAGGTTCGACCCGGACGGCCTCTATCCCCAGGGCCCCCGCCTGCTCGACCCGGTCGATCCGGTATAGACCCCCCTCAAGCGTCACCACATCGCCCGCGCCGAGATGGCCAAGCGAAGGAGCCAGTGCGAACCTTGCACCGTCACGTGACACGCGCGCCTCCGCCAGCCAGCGCTCGACGATCCGCTGCCCCTCCGACCGCGTCAGCGCCAGCGAAAGCTCGGACTGGGCGACGCCTCGCGTCTCCTCGTCAGGAAAGATCGCCTCGACTGCACGTGCCTCGTAGTCCCCCTCGGCCTCGACGTAGCTGAGCCGAACCCTGCCGGCCATTTCCGCCTCGGTCGCCCGGGACGTCTCCACCCAGCCATCTGTCCCTTCGCTGACGGCGAGCGCATCGGATCCGATCTCGGCGACGGAGACCCCGTCGCGCATCCGGAACCGCAGTTTGCCGTCGCGCTCCACCGCCTCGAACCCGTATCCGAGCATCAGCGGCTGCAAGGCCGCACGGCCGGTACCGATGTCGGCCACAGAGTATCCGCGCACAAGCCCGTAAAGCCCGCTGACGTCGATATCGGCGACATCCGACCGGCCACAGATTTCGGCCACCACGCTCGACAACGGCTGCGCAGAGACGCGCCCCGTAATCCAGTGCCCACGCGCATAGTTATCCCCGTCCGCCCAAGTGGCGGTATTGGCAGGAAACTGCGGGAAGGGGCGCGCGTCCCAGGCCCAGACGTGTGCGCGGTCCATGTCGACCATCGACCCGCCGTATTCCTCCGACACCGGGTTCCTGGCAGGATCGCGCCAGAAGTCGATCATCGCGCGCAGGTACTGCATCTGGATCAGGTCGTCACGCCGCCCGTTGGAGTAACTGGGCAGCAGCGATTCCGATGATTTCGGGTCGAGGAACTTGTTCGGCTCGTTCGTGCCCTTGTCGATTGCCGCACAACCGAACTCGGTGAACCAGATCGGCTTCGACTGCGGCACCCAGGAGCTCGGCGCTCCCTTGACGCCGCCGATCCGGTCGTGGTGCACATTCTCCCACCACGATCTTATGTCTTTCACCCGCCAGACCCAGGCTTCATCATAAGTGCCATCGGTGATCGGCGTGCGGCGCTGTGCATCGCGTTCGGCCGGGCTCGCGTAGAACCAGTCGTAGCCCTCACCGCCCTCGATATTCGCCTTCAGATAGTCGATGTTGTAGACGGACCCCCAGTGCGCGTCGGCATGGTCCTGCCCGTCGCGCCAGTCGCTTAGGGGCATGTAGTTGTCGATCCCGACGAAGTCGATCTCCGGATCGGCCCAGAGCGGGTCCAGATGATAGCGCAGGTCACCCTCTGGCGTCTGATAGCCGAAATACTCCGACCAGTCCGCCGCATAGCCGATCTTCGTTGCAGGCCCAAGGATAGCGCGCACCTCGGCCGCGAGCGCCCGCAACGCCGCCACAGCCGGAAAGCTGTCCCCGGTAGTCCTGATCTGCGTCAGCCCGCGCATTTCCGACCCGACGCAGAAGGCATCGACTCCGCCTGCGGCCGCGCAGAGATGGGCATAGTGCAGGACGAAACGCCGGTAGGACCATTCGGCCGGTCCGGTGTAGCTGACGGTCGTGCCGCTGACCGCGAAATCCGACGCCTGCGCCGTGCCGAAGAAGGCCGCCACCTCGGCAGTCGCGGCGCTCGTCCTGTCCGGCGTTCCCGGCCGCCCCGGTGCCACGGACAACGTGATCCGCCCGCGCCAGGGCAGCACCGGCTGGTATGGGTTGCCCGTCCACGGGTCGGCCAGTCCGTTGCCGGCCTTCTGCTCCATCAGGATGAACGGATAGAAGACGACATGCTTCCCTGCCGTTCTCAGCGCCGAGATCGCCTCGACGACGGACTGGTCGGCAGGCGTTCCGCCATAGACCGGCCGCCCGGCATCCCGGATCACCTCATCGGCCGCCGCCCGGGCGATGCCGCCTGCCCGCCAGGGCATGCCAACGCCGTCCGTGGCGTTGTCCTCGACCTTTGGCTTCAGGTTGCACGCTCCGCACCGCAGATCGTCGCCGAACCACGACACGACGAGCGAAACCGAGCCGCAGCCGGGCAGTTCCTCGCCAAGGCTCTCCAGCGACACCGCAAAATCGGTCTTGCCCGCGGGGGAGTGGATGTTCGCCGAAACGTTTTCCCCGAGCCCGGCCGAAAAGTGGACCGGCGTCGTGGCCAGCGTGTACTCACCCGTCCCGGGGATCAGCGCGACACCGCTTATCCCGCGCACCAGGTCGGGTACGGAGTCGATCTGCCGCCCCTGCGCCGGGCGCTGCACCTCGAACGAGAACTGCGGTACACGGTTGCCGAACGCGCCAAGATCGAGGTCCTCGAAGACCACATAGGCGATGCCGCGATACGCGGGCACCTCGCCCGCGCCTTCGATTGCCTCCATCTTCGGATCGGGCAGCTGATCTTCGGAACCGGTGTAGACGCGCAGTGTCACGTCATCGCTGCCGATCTCGACGCCGTCGGCCCAGATTCGGCCGACGCGCGTGATCTCGCCCTCGCAGAGCGCGACGGCAAGGCTGACCGAATAGGAATACTCGGTGACCTTCGGCGTCGGCGGCGTCCCTTTCCCGCCTCCGCCCGAAGTCGTCGCGGTCTCAAGGAACCGCGAAGCCCAGATGACCTGCCCGGACACGCGCATCCGGCCCCAGATCTGACCGACCGGGGCGCCCTCCGAAGCTCCCGTCAGGCGGAAACGGTCGATCCGCCCGGTCTCCACCGGCTGCGAACCCGGACCCATCAGACGTTGGTCGATGATCCGGCCGAAAGTCGCGCCGACGGCGCGGCCGATGACGGCACCGGAAAGACCGAGGATCGATCCGCCGAAGCCCGCACCGATGGAGGCGCCGGCCGCGGACAGCAATATGGTGGCCATCAAGGCTCTCCTTCAGGGAAATGCGAAGCGCGCCACGACCCGCCGCGCCCAAGGGGCGGACAGCGCACTTTCCACCACTTCGTGCCCGGAATAGGCATGGATGAACGTGGGCCGGCGGCCGCATTCGGCGGCGATGCCCAGATGTTTCGCGACCGACCCGCCGCGCATGCGGAACAGCAACACCTCGCCGGCACGAAGCGGAGCCTGGGGATCGCAGGGGCGCAGATGCCGCCGCGCCGCCTGCCAGAGCCGCTCGGCCCCGTCGGGCTCGGACCAGTCCGCGGTATAGGCGGGCACCGGCTCCGGCTCCGCGCCGTAAAGCTCGCGCCAGACGCCTCGCAGAAGTCCCAGGCAATCCGTGCCTGCACCCTTCGTCGACGCCTGGTGCCGATAGGGTGTCCCGACCCACCCCCGCGCGATCACCACCGCACGCCTCGCCCGGTCGGTCATCCGCGCCGGCTCCCGCCGTCGTTCAGGGCCGCCCCGACGGGGTAGGACATCAGCCAGTCCTCGCCCGGAATATCCGGAAAGCCACGGAAATTGTCGTAGTTGGCGAACTTCAGGCGGCAAGTATCCGGCCGTTTGTCGCAACCGGCCTCGATCCGCACCAAGTCACCGGGCGCGGGCGCCGCTCCCAGAGCCTGCCAAAGCTCCACCTCACGGATGTCGCCGGCCCTCAGCCGGTCGTTCTTCACCGCTCCCACAATGCCCGCCGCCGTGCCGCTCAGCACGGCGAAGCGACCCTTCTCGAACCACCGGTCGTCATAGCCCCCGAACTCGGAGAATCGGAAGACGCGTGCCCCCGTGACCTCTTGCACGACACGCTCCTCCGAATAGCCAGGCTGGCGCAGGTCGAACCGGCAGCGCCCGTCGCCGAGAATGGCCGAACAGCGTGCGTGGTAGACGAGCCCCTCCGCATGGTTCAGACCTTCGGAAAGCCCGCGCAACTCGGCATTGAAGCTGCCTCCCCTCCGCACGACCTCGCCCAGCGTGCCACGAAACTGCAGCACGCGGACCGACACGTCGGCCCAGTTCACCAGCCATGACCGCACCTCGGCGCCGTCGTATCGCCCGGCAAGGATATCCCCCTCGGTGATGGCCTCGGACTTGAGCGCCCCGAAGGCCTCGCTGTTGTCGACCGACAGCCCGGTGGACTGCTGGATCGCCTTCGCTGTGAGACCCGAGTCGGCGCGAAAGAGTATCCCGTCAAACGAAAGGTCGCGGTCGTGGTCGGTGAACCCGATGACCACGCCATCCCTGCGCGTCACCGCAAAGCAGCGCGCAAGCGTGGTGACGCCCGTCGCCAGATGGTCCTTCAGAGCTTGCGGGTAGGTCATCCGAGCCGCACCTCCACCACCGGCACCTGCGGCACGTCGCCAGCCTGGAACGACGCTACGGAGACCTGGATGCGATCGGTATCGAAGCGCACGGGCACATCGAACTCGAAGCCGGCGGTGATCCGCTCGCCGACGGCCGGCGCGGTCGCGAAGGTGACGCTGCCGGTTGCCGCGTCCACCTGATAGTGTACGCCTTCCTGCAGCTCGTCCCCCTGAAGCCCGATGCGCACCGTGCCCGAAACCGGCTTTCTGATGATCCGTCGCTGCGCCGCGCCGCCCGATGCGTAGGTCTTGACGAGCTGGTGCGCCACGGTCACCCCATCGCCGGTCGCGATGACCTGGTCCTCGTAGCCGACGCTTTCGGACGGTTTACAGGACTTGTAGTCCGACCAATCCTTCCAGCGGAACCCGAAGAGCTGACCCTGCCGCGCCTCGAAGAACGCGATGAGATCGGCAATATCGTCGAGCGAGCGCAACCCCAGCCCCGCGTCGTAGCGGCGGCGCGCCTCGGCCCAGGGCGTGTTGCGCTCCTCAAACCCGTTCGTCAGCGCGACGACCTCCGTGCGCCGTTCCGGACCACCGACCGACCCGAAACTCAGGTTCGCGGGGAACCGTACGTCGTGAAATGCCATGTCGCTCTCCTCACCGGTTCCTGTCGCCACGGGCGAGCGCCCGCGCCATCTGCGCGGCGATCTGGCTCTGGCTGCGGGCAAAGCCCTGCACATCCGGCGTCGTGACGTTCATGACGATGTTGACCGGCCGCCCGCCGCCCTGCGCCTGGACGCCAAGCCGCCCGTCCGCGCCACGGGTCAGCGGCATGATCGCCTCGGGTCCCGCCTCGCCCATGAGGCCGCGTCCGCTCCGCATCGGGAATGTCGTCGGCGAAGACACGACACCGCCCCGCGCGAACGGCATCACTCTGCCCTGGGCGAAGCCGCCCCCTTTCTCGAACGGGAACAACCCGCTCAGAAGCCCGTTCAGCCCGTTTGCAACCGCGCCGCCCAAGGCGTCCTGCACCGGCTTCATCGCGACGCCATAGACGCTGTCGGCCATCGACTTCGCCACCTGGCGCAGCGCGTCCGACAGCTTCATCCCGTCGAAGACAAGTCCGTCGAATGCCCGCCGCAAGCCGCCGCCGATGCTCTTCGAAAGCGTCCCCACCTCGCGTCCGGTGAAGATCATGCTCTCCCGCATCCGCCCCAGTTCGGCGTCGAAGGCCGTCGTCATCGCCTGCGCCCCGGCCAGGCTCGTCTCCAGCGCGGCAGCCTGCGTCGCCAGCCCCTCGATCCCGTCAATTCCGTCCAGTCCGTCCGTCACCGGCATCTTCGTCGTCCTTCCTTTCCTCGGGCACCCGGTCGGGCCAGGCGCGGGCAAGTGCGTCCAGCCGCGCCCGGTTCAGCGGGGGAACGGCTTGCGGATCGCCGAGCATCAGCATCAGCTCCGCCGGAGTGAGTGCCCAGAATTCCTTCGGGGTAAGGCCTAACCTGCCAAGACCCGCGCGCATCAGCCCCGGCCAGTCGAGCCCGCTCATCCGCCCTCGGGCACCGTGAACGCCCGCGCCAGAAGCTCGGCGGCGACCCGTGCCGCCTCTACCGGGCCGCCGCCGATCTCGACCCGCAGCAGGTCATCGGCCGTCCCCTCCCAGCCGCCGCCCCTGAGGCCGGCGACGATCAGCATCAGCACGTCGCGGGCCGAAAACCGCCCCGCCTCGAACCGCTCCACCAGTTCTATCAGCGTGCCCGTACCGAGCCCTGCCTCCAGTTCCGCCAGCGAGCCGAGCGTCAGCTTGACGACGTGGCGCTTGCCGTCGAGCCTCAGCCCGACCTCGCCGGCCCAGGGATTGACCATCAGATCGCCGTGAAGATCAGCGCGCCGGCCGAGGCGAGCGAAAGCTCGTAGGTTGCCTCGCCGTTGTAGCTGCCCGCATACTCGATCGCAGTGATCTGGAACGGTCCCTCGACGATGCCGAAATCCGGAATGATCACCTGGAAGGTCTCCACCGTGCCGGCAAAGAAGATCTGGCGCGCGCGGTCGTCGGTGGCGCTGTCCACGAAGACGCCCGACCCCGAGACATTCGCGGACCGTACGCCTGCACCGCCGAGCAACTCACGCCATCCGCCCTGGCTCTCCAGGCTGGTGACATCCACTGTCTCGGCGTTGAAACTGATCCGCGTGGCTCTGAGTCCCGCGATCGTGGTGAAAAGCCCGCCCCCCGTCAGGTCGAGCTTGATCAGAAGGTCCTTGCCATTCTGCGCAGCCATGTCCGTACTCCGATTTGTCTGTGTTCAGGGTCGCCAAACGAACGACGGCACCCGAGATTGCACCATTCTTGCGGGCGCGGCCGAGTTGCCGCTCAGTCCTCTATTCGCGCCCGGAACGTCAGATCGATCCGTCGCATGTCGGCCTTCTCGACCCGCCGCGCCCGCGCCTTGAGAAACCAGAGACCGACGAGTCGCCCTCGCGCGAGAACCAGCGTCGCACCCGTCAGCGCGTCGGAGACGGCCGCCGCGGCCGCCTTGGCGTTCTGGAACCCCGCCTGATCCGTCACGACCGAGACGACGAATTCATGCAGTGCCCCCCGACCCACCTGGTCGGAAGCGTCCTGCACGTCCTCCGGCCCGATCGAGACATAGGTCCCCGGCACGATCCCCGGCGGCACGGAATCGTAGATCGCGCCATTCACCAGCGCATCGAGCGCGCTGTCCGCAGTCAGGCGCTGATAGATCGCCGCCTGCAGGGCGGCCGCCGCTCCGTAGCTCATGCCAGGACCTCCTCCTGCGCAAAGCAGGTCAGGTAATGCCCTTCCGCGTCCTCCTCCGTGACGGCGGTGATGCGGAAGATGCGCGCCCCCTCGCGAAACCGCTGCTCGGGTTTAGGCCGCGACGCGGCGCCCTGCGGCGCGGCGCGCACCGTGATCCGGTAGCCCACGCTCGACAGCGTGACGAACTCGCCCGCCCGCTCGTGTCCTGCCCCAGCCTCGACCAGTCCCCAGAGCGTGCCCAGTGCCACCCAGGTCAACCCATGGCCGCCCGCACCGTCCGGGACCCGCTGCGCCTCTTCCAGCACCAGCTTCCGGCTCAGCCTCGGCGCGCTCATGCCGAACCTCCGCCAAGCACGCGCACCGTTCGCCACCGCTCGATCAGCGCCATTACCCCGAAGGGCATCGCCTGTCCCGCGCCCGCCTCATGGCGGAACTCGTGGTACTGCGCGGCTAGAAGGAAGACCGCCTGCGCCAGATCGGCCGGCACGTCAGCCCAGACCGGGCCGAAGCCCGCCGTGAAGACCACCTCGACAGAGCCGCCGACCGGGATCCCCGGCAGCAGCGCGCCGGCCGCGACGAGTTTTGGCCGCTGCACGTCACGCACCAGACGGTAGCGCGCCGGGTCGATCAGTTCGGCCAGCCCGTCTCGGTCGCGGAGCGTGACCGAGACCAGCGCGCTCACCGGCGCCAGCGGCAGGGCCTGTGCATCCGGCCAGCGCCACGCATCGAGTTCGAGAAGGAACTCCCGCGCCACCAGCGCCTTGCTGACCCGCCCCTCGATCGCCGACACCGCGGCCCGCAGGTAGCTTTCCGCAAGCGCGTCCTGCACGGAGTCGTCGGCAAAGCCCGTGCCGAGCCTGAGATGGTCCTTGAAATCTGCCACCGGCAGCGCCGCCTGCGGCACCCCCGTCACTTCGCTCAGCATCATGTTCGTCTCCGGAAGTCACGCCCTCCCCCTCGGGGTTCGGGCGCGGGTCGGCCCCGCGTTGCTCGGACGGAGGGAGCAGCTAGACAACACGGGGGAAGTAGAAAGGGCGACCCGCGCCCGTCCGACCGGGACCCGAAGGCCCCGGCCGATCCGCGTCTCTTACGAGATCGCGAACTTCAGAAGCTTGATCGCGGCGAAATCGCTCACGTCGCCGCCCACGCGCTTGGAGGCGTAGAAGAGGACATGCGGCTTGGCCGAGAACGGATCGCGCAGCACACGCATGTCGGGGCGCTCCGCCACGGTGTAACCCGACCGGAAGTCCCCGAAGGCGATGGCATAGGCGTTGGCACCGATGTCCGGCATGTCCTCCGCGATCAGCACCTGATAGCCCATCAGCCGCGCAGGCTCGCCCGCGGCGAGCCCGTCCGACCACAGGAAGCGGCCGTCGGCGTCCTTCATCTTGCGCACGGCACCCGCCGTCTTCGAGTTCATCACGAAGGTCGCATTGGCGCGGTATTCCGCGTTCAGCGCATAAACGAGGTCGATGATCGAATCCGAGGCATTCGTGGCCGCGAAATCACCCGCCGCGCCCGTGGGCACATAGCCGAGCGATCCCCAGGCCCAGACGCCGTTGTCCACGGTGGTGTGGGTCAGGAAGCCCTTCGGCTTGTCCACGCCATCACCCGCCACGAAGGCCTGCGCCTCGGCCCGGGCGAAGCGGTCCGCGATGCGTTCGGCCAGCCAGCCCTCCACGTCGAAGGCACTGTCGTCCAGCAGGCGCTGGCTCGCCTTCGGCATCGCGGCAAGCTCGTGCAGCGGGATCGAGATGCGATCGATCTGCGGCGTCCCCGTCTCGGCAAGCGCCGCCGTCTCCGTCGCCCAGCCTGAACCGAGGTCCGTGTGGTCGACCAGAACGTCGAACGAGGTCGCCTCGACGTTGACCACGTTCGAGATCGAGCGCAGCGACGACGTCGCCTTCAGCACGCCGCGGATGCGATCCGATGTCTCGGGATCGACGAGGAACCCGCCGTCGGCGTTCACCTGCGTGTTCAGCGCCTTGCCTTCGAGGACAAGCCCGCGCAGACCGTCGTCATCGCCGGACCGCAGATAGGCCGAGAAAGCCTTCTTGTGCGGCACGTCGAGATCGACGGCGGTGGACAGCGCCGGACGACCGGCGGTGAAAGATTTGCGATCCAGCATGGTCAGTCGCTCTTCCTGTTGTTGCAGCTTCGATGTCATCTCGTCCTGAAAGCCCTTGAACTCGCTCAGAAACCCTGCGAGCGCATGCCTCACCTCCTCGGCCGGAGCGCCGGACACGACTTCCCCGGCCCGAGCCTTCGTCTCGGTCGTCTTCATTCCCATCACCTCACATCAGGGGTTGGTCGGGCGGGCCTCAGCGCCCCGCCAGCGTCCGGCGTGCCTCCTCGAACAGCGCCGCCAGGTCGCGCAACGTCTCCGCCCCGAGCGTCTCGCCCTTGGCGGAAACCCGCGCCTCGGGGAGCATCGGGAAGGTGACCAGCGACACCTCCCAGAGCTCCACTTCGCGAAGGAGCCGCTGCCCCTTCGCATCCTTTTCCGCCGTCACCGTGCGGTAACCGATCGACAGCCCGTCGATCGCGCCCGCCGCGACAAGGGCCGCCGCATCGCGTCCCTTCTCGATCTCGGTCAGGATGCGGCCCTTCACGCGCAGCCCCCGGCCGTCCTCGGCGATCTCGTCCCAGACCCCGATCGGCTGCGTCGCGTCATGCTGCCAGAGCATCCTGACGGCGCGGCTCTCCGCCTTCAACCGGGCCAGCGACTTGCCGTATGCGCCCGGCATCACCACGTCGCCGCCCTGGTCGGTCAGCCCGAAGAGCGAGGCATAGCCCTCGATCCGGCAACCCTCGGTCAGCGTGACCGCCTCGCCGATCCGGCAGAACTTCTTCTCCAGCCCGTATTCGCTTGTCATCATGTGCCCATTCCTACTTCGGCCCGAATTCGATCAGGGACTGCACCGCCTGGCTCAGGATCACCCCGACGACCCCGAAGACCGTCATCCAGAGCCGCTTTTCCACGCCGCCGACCATCGCCTCGATCCGCTCCAGCCGTTTCTCGACCGTCTCGAACTGCAAGGCCATGATCCGCTCTGTCGCCTCGAAGCGGTGCTCGTGTGCGCATTGGAAAGGCTCCTTGAGGTAGCGTGATCCCGGCCCCGCCATCGTCAACCCCCGGCTGCGAGCGGCGGGAGGCCGAGTATGCTGCGCTTCTCGGCATCGGTCAGGAACGACGCCTCGCCCACGCGCTTCCACTGCTGGTCGCGCTCGGCAGCCAGCGCCGGCACCTGATCGAGGTCGGGCCTGAGCTCCACCTGCTCGCCGAGATGGGTGGAAAGCCAGTAACTCACCGCCGCCGTGACGCGCGTGGCAAGCGGCAGCACCGTCACCCGGTAGAAGGCGCGGTTCGCCTCCTGATAGTTGGCATAGGTCGCCTCGCCCGGAATGCCCATCAGCATTGGCGGTACACCGAACGCCGTGGCGATCTCGCGCGCCGCCGCCTCCTTGGTCTTCTGGAACTCCATGTCCGAGGGACTGAACCCCATCGGCTTCCAGTCGAGCCCGCCTTCCAGAAGCATCGGCCGTCCGGCGTTGCGCGCGCCCTGATGGTGCATCTCCATCTCGTTCACCAGCCGGTCGTATTGGTCGCCGCTGAGCTGCCCCTGCCCGTCCGCTCCCTTGTAGACGATCGCGCCCGAAGGCCGCGCGGCATTGTCCAGAAGCGCCTTCGACCAGGCCGAGGCCGCGTTGTGGACATCGATCGCCACCGCCGCCGCCTGCATGGGCGACAGGCCGTAGTGGTCGTCCTGGGGATGGAACGACCTGATGTGCAGGACCGGATCGACCGGCCCTGCCATGTCGAACCGGTGCTTCCGTCCCCCGACGGTGTAGTCGTAGGCGACAGGCCAGCCATCCGCGCCGGGCACGAGACTCATCCGGTCGGATCTCAGCACATGCAGTTCGGTCGGCAGACCCGCACCGCCCACCGCCTCGACATAGCCATTCCCGCTGAGAAGGAGTTGGCCATAGAGCGCCTCGAAAAGCTCCGCCCGCCCCTGCCCCGCGTTCGGCCGCCGCATCAGGTCGATGACCGGATGAGCCTCATAGCGCCGTGCGCCGTCCTGGCAGACGAGCGGCAGCGCCGCCGCCGCCTCGGCGATAAGCTTCACCGCCCGGAACCCCACCGGATTGCCGGAAAACCCCGTCCGGGTCAGGCTGACCGTGTCGCGCGGGGACCAGATCACCCGGCCCGACGATCCCCAGGCGATCACCCGGCCCGTAGCCGAGGCCTTCTGCTCCGGCACCGCGCCCTCGGCGCGCCGGAAGATGTTCCATGCCATCGAATTCCTCCTCGCTGGGCCACCGCAAGCCAAGCTCCCGGACGGCGCCGGCTTTCATTGTGGTCCAAATACTCTCGGGGGGTGTTGGGTGGCAGACGCCTCCCCGCCCTCCGTCACAGACTCCTGACCTGCGGTCGCCGCCATTTCGCGGCCGGCTCCACCATCAGGTCCGTCAGCGCCCAGACGAGCGCGTCCACCCGGTCGGGCGATCCCTGCCCCTCATAACCCGCGACCGTCATCCGGCACATCTGGTCCTCGAGCGCGTCGAAGCCCCTGACGTGATGCACCCGCCCCTGGTCGTAGAGCGCGGCCACCGGTTCGGCCCGCGCGGTCTTCCCACGTGCGGCGCGCGCCGCGCGGAACGGCACCAGCGGGTCGATCTGCCGGACGACCGTCTCGACGAGATCGCCGCCCTGGTTGACCTCCGCCACAAGCCTGTCCGCGCCATGCCGGTCCATCGCCGCAATCGCCGCCCGCGCCCAGTCTGCCGGCGAGGCCGCCCGCACGCTCGCATCCTCCAGGACGTAGGCCCGCCAGTCCGTCGGCGGCCCCTCGGCCACGACGCCGGCCACGACGATCCCGCACTCGTCCGAACCCGCGTGCCCGGTGACCGGCGGATCGACCGCCACGACGATCCGGCTCAGCCCTTCCGGCGCCGCCTTGCGTCCGGCGTCAAGCCGCGCGGTGGACCAGAGCGCGCCCTCCGCATCTTCCAGCAGGACGCCGTCCAGTTCCTCGCGCGCCGTGCGGGTGCCGGCATAGCGCGCCCGTACCTCCTCGAGGAACGAGGCCGCCAGATAGGCGCGGTTCGCCTCGGTCGGCGCCTGCGTCAGCACCGTCGAGGGGTTCTTCAGGATCGCCTTCAGCACGCCCACGTTGCGCGGCGTCGTCGTCACCACCTGCTGCGGATGCTCGCCAAGCCTCAGCGCGAACTGGAGCATGTCCCAGCTCTCCTTCGCCTTCTTCCACTTGGCAAGCTCGTCGACCCATGCCGCATCGAACTGCGGCCCCCTGAGGCTGTCAGGATCGAAGGCCGAGTAAAGCTCCGCGACCGCCCCGTTCGGCCAGACAAGCCGCTTGCGCGTCGCCTCCCAGACCGGCTTGCGGTCGGGCGGCGAGCAGGCGAGTATCCCGCTCTCGCCAAAGACCATGACCTCGCGCGCCTGGTCGATCGTCTCGCCCACCAGCGCCACGCGCCGCGCCCGGCCCGGGTCGGCGGCACGCGCGCCCTCGACCTGGGCGCGCACCCACTCCGCCCCGGCGCGGGTCTTGCCCGCCCCGCGACCGCCCATGACGACCCATGTCCTCCATGCGCCCTCGGGCGGCAGCTGATGCGGCAGCGCCCAGAACTCGAAGAGCCACGGGAGCGCCATCAAGGCCGCGTCGCTGAGGCCGGCCAGGAAGGCGTCAACCGTCTCCGGCGTCGCGGAGGCGAGCCAGCCTGCGGCCGATCTCAACGCGGGCGGCGTCGAGATCGAGCGCCCGGTCGCCGCCGCCTCTGCCACCGTCTTCCTTGAGTTTCGCAACTTTCGCCCTTTCCTCGAACACGATCTGAAGGGCCGCGCGGAGGTCCCTGATCACCCGCACACCGTCCTTCAGGTCGCCCGGATCGCCCTTCCGCAACCTGTCCATCGCCGTGTGGATCTCCACGACGATCTGATCCAGAAGCCCCATCGCCTCGGTGACGAGGGGCCTCGCCAACGGCTCTCCGGCCGGTGTCTCAACGATCATGCAGTTTCTTGCCCGCCTCTCATGCCGCCCGCACGAGAGAAACGAAAAAGCGGCCCCGGGGTGCCCTCCCCGCGCCGCTCTCCCACTTCTTCTAGCTTGCCCGAAGGAATATCCCCGACCGCGCGCAAAGTCAAGAAAATAAGTGTAATCAGAAGGTTAATGGCGCGCGCGGCATCAGTTCCCGCTCGTGCCCTGTTCCTGCTGCTGGGCCTCGATCGCCCGCCACTTCGCCACGTTGTCGTTGTGCTCGGCCAGCGTCGTCGCAAAGACATGACCGCCCGTGCCATCGGCGACAAAGAAAAGGTAGTCGGTCGTCTCGGGCTTCAGTGCGGCGGCAATGCTCTCGCGGCCGGGGTTGGCAATGGGCGTCGGTGGCAGGCCGTCGATCACGTAGGTGTTGTAGGGCGTCCGTCCCCTCAGCTCGCTCTGCCTCAGACCGCGCCCTAGCACGCCTTGCCCCTTGGTGATCCCGTAGATCACCGTCGGGTCGGTCTGAAGCTTCATGCCATCCCGCAGGCGGTTCAGGAACACGCTCGCCACCCGCGGCCGCTCCTCCGGAAGCCCGGTCTCCTTCTCGACGATGGAGGCCATGATCAGCGCCTCATCCGGCGTCGCGTAGGGCAGTCCCTCGGCCCGCTCGGGCCAGAGCTCGGCCAGCACCGCCTCCTGCCGCGCCCGCATGTCGTCGAGAAGCGCCTTGCGATCGGCACCCCGCGCCACCTCGTAGCTGTCGGGGGCCAGATAGCCCTCGGCCGGTACCTCGCCCGGCTCGCCGGCCAGGAACTCCGCCCGCTTCAGGGCCTCGACGACCTGCCAGCTGGTGACACCCTCGGCGAGCGTGACGCGGAATCGCACGTCGGGGTCCTCGGCGCGGGCCAGGTAGTCCGCGGGCGCCTCGCCGGCGGCGGGGTCGAACTTCACCACCTCGACATAGGCATTCGCCGCGGGGTCGAGCTCGCGAACGATCACGTCCGCGGCGGCCACGCCGATCCGGTAGTTCACCTCCGTGCCGCAGGTGGACTGCCCGCTCCGCGTCACCGTGTCCACGATCTCACGCATCGAGGCATTGGGCTGGATGAGGAACGACCCCGCCTTCAGGCCTCCGGCCTTCTCTTCATAGTCCGCACCCACGCGGAAAATGTACGCGGAGCCGATCGCGCCGCGCGCCGCAAGATCGGCGGCGACGGTCCGCATGTTGGCCCCCCGCTCCACCTTGAAGCATATCGCTTCGGCAAGCGGCCCCGGACCGGCATACTGCCGCTGACCCCAGGCCACCGCACCGGCCGCCGCCACCAGGATGAGGATGGCGATGGTCAGGAAATTGGAGGCGATGTTGCGCCACATCAGTCCGGAATCCGGCGAAGGACGAGCGAGGCGTTGGTCCCGCCGAAGCCGAAGCTGTTCGACAGTGCGATGTTGATTTCACGCTTCACCTCCCTGTTCGGCGCCAGGTCCAGCTTCGGCTGCACCGCCGGGTTGTCGAGGTTGATCGTCGGCGGCGCCACCTGATCGCGGATGGCCAGCACGCAGAAGATCGCCTCCACCGCCCCCGCGGCTCCCAGAAGGTGCCCGATCGACGATTTCGTCGACGACATCGTCGCTTTCGCGGCCGCGTTGCCCATCAGCCGCTCCACCGCGCCAAGCTCGATCGTGTCGGCCATGGTCGAGGTGCCATGGGCGTTGATGTAGTCGACGGCGGACGCCTCGATCCCGGCCCGCTTCAGCGCCGCCGACATGCAGCGGAACGCGCCGTCGCCATCCTCGGACGGCGCGGTGATGTGATAGGCGTCGCCGGAAAGCCCGTAGCCGATCACCTCGGCATAGATCCGCGCGCCCCGTGCCTTCGCGTGTTCGTATTCCTCCAGCACCACGACGCCCGCCCCCTCGCCCATCACGAACCCGTCGCGGTCCGCGTCATAGGGCCGGCTCGCCTTTGTCGGATCGTCCGCCCGCTTGGTCGAAAGCGCCTTGCAGGCATTGAACCCGGCGATCCCGATTTCCGAGATCGGGCTTTCCGCGCCGCCCGCGACCATCACGTCGGCATCGCCCCACTGGATCAGCCGCGCCGCGTCGCCGATGGCATGGGCGCCGGTCGAACAGGCCGTCACGACCGCATGGTTCGGCCCCTTGAACCCGTAGCGGATCGAAACCTGACCCGAGATGAGGTTGATGAGCGCGCCGGGGATGAAGAAGGGCGAAACCCGTTTCGGCCCGCGCTCCTTGATCAGCACCGCCGTCTCGGCGATCGAGGTCAGCCCGCCGATCCCCGACCCGATCATCACGCCCGTGCGCAGCCTCTCGTCTTCCGAGGGAGCCTCCCAGCCGGCGTCCCTCACCGCCTGGTCGGCCGCGGCCATGCCGTAGAGAATGAAGTCGTCGACCTTGCGGCGGTCCTTCGGCTCCATCCAGGCGTCTGGATTGAAGGTGCCGTCGCTGCCATCGCCGAAGGGGATCTCGCAGGCATAGGTCGTGACCACGTTCGACGTGTCGAACCGGGTGATCGGCCCCGCTCCGGACTGGCCGGCGATCAGCCGTGTCCAGGTCTCCTGCACCCCGCAGGCCAGCGGCGTGACAAGGCCCAGCCCGGTAATGACAACCCGCCGCATCGCGTACCCCATTCCTCCTGCGTCCGGCCCTAGATACACGGGCCGGACGCGGACCGGCAAGGGCCGTTCCGACGCAAAGGCGGGCTCACGCCTCCCGGCCTCTGGTCACAGGAACGCGGCCACATGCGCGGTGTCGGACCGCGCCGCCGCCAGCGCCTCCCTGAGGTCGATGGTCCGGTTGAAAAGTGCCCGGCCGACGATGGCGCCCGACACCTCGCCCAGAAGTTTCAGCCGTGCGATGTCGTCGATTGTCCGCACGATCCCGCTCGCGATCACCGGAGTCCTGGTGCGCTCGGCGATGGCCGAGACGAGCCCGAGCGACGCATCCGATTCCCGGATGTCAAAACCGATGTCGGTGACGATGATCGCGGCGAAGGGCGTGTCGCGGAATGCATCAATGAAGGCCTCCGGCGTGTGGGAGGACTGCATTTTCCACATGTGCGTCATCACATGGCCCTTCCAGACGTCGATCGACAGAACGATCTGGTCGGGGTGACGCGTTGCCAGCTCCTTCACCAGATACGGGTTCTGCGCGGCGAGAGTGCTGACCACGATCCGCCCCGCACCCAGGTCGATCCATTCCTCGATCCGGTCGCGCGAGCGGAAACCGCCGCCAAGCTGCACCGGAATCCCGGCTCCCCGAATGATCTCAAGGATCAACTCGCGGTTGACGTTGCTGCCCTGCATCGCGTCGAAATCGGTGACATGCATCCACTCGGCCCCGGCATGGGCGAATTCCTGCGCCTTGGCGACCGGATCGACATGCCAGATCGACGGCTCCTCGACTCGCCCCCGCGGCAGGCTCACACAGTGGCCGTTCAGCAGTTCCATCGTTGGATAAAGGATCATCGCGCGCCTCCTTTCCGGCGCCGCGCGACGGCCGTCCCGGCGCTCTCCGGCGTTCCCGCCGGTCCAGGATGCCATGCCCTTCGCGCGCGCCCCCGCTCCCCGATCCTACCGCCACAGCGGGCGCAGCCAAAGCCCGAATCCGGGCCAAGGCGGCAACCGCGCCCGCGCCGAACGGAGCGAAAGCATGATGCGCGAAGGCGTCCTGCGCGGAAGGGTCGGAAGCGGGGATCACGGGGCCTCCTTCTTCGCCCACGCAAGGGCACGAGCCCTCGGCATCAGCGCAGGTCGCGCGCCAGCAGGATCACCGGGTCGCCCATGTCCTCCGCCTGCCGCAATTCCCGGTAGCCGAGCCCATGCGCCACGGCGAGCGAGGCGGCATGGCCGACCTCGATCATCGCCCGGCTCCGCCCGCCGAAGGGCTGCGCGTCGAACCAGCGATGCGCGGCCCCCACGGCCTCGCGCCCAAAGCCCTGCCCGTGGACGGATGAGGTAAGCACCCAGCCCGCCTCGGGCGCGTCGTCGAAATCGGGACCGAGACCGCGCATCGCTGTGAAGAACCCAGCCTGACCGAGAAAGGCATTGTCGGCCCTGCGAAAGATGCCCCACTGGCCGAATCCTTCGATCGCCCAGCTTCCCGCAATCCTGAGGAAGACCGCCCAGCTCTCGGCCAGGGGGCGCGGCTTGCCCCCGATGAAGCGCACGACCCCTGGCTCCTGCCAGATCGCCGCGAGCGCCGGGAAGTCCCCACGCGCCATCCCGCGCAGGATCAGCCGCTCCGTTTCGATCACCGGCACCATCGCCGCGCCCTCCCCATAACGAAAAACGGCGCCCGAAGGCGCCGTCCGCTGAACCGTTCCGATGCGCGATCAGGCGGCTTCGGTGATGAACTTCACGGCGTCGCCGAAGGTCTGGATCGTCTCGGCCGCGTCATCGGGGATCTCGATGCCGAACTCTTCCTCGAAGGCCATGACGAGCTCGACCGTGTCGAGGCTGTCGGCGCCGAGATCGTCGATGAACGAGGCGTTCTCGGTCACCTTGTCCTCTTCGACGCCCAGATGCTCGACGACGATTTTCTTCACGCGATCGGCGATGTCGCTCATGTCACTTCCTCAATAACAGCGGATGTCCCGCTTCCTGGTCCCTTGCTCGTTCCGAGCGGTTCTCCCCCGCCAGAAAGCGAAGGTGCCGGCAACGCTTGGGTTCCGTCCCGGCTGATCGTCGCCGCCTATACCACAGTCTATTCCCGAGGCAAACGCTTTCGCAACCGCGATCCGAACTGTCCGCCCCGCCGCTCCGCGCGACCTCAGATCATCGCCATCCCGCCGTTCACATGCAGCGTCGCGCCGGTGACGTAGCCGGCCTCCGGGCTGGCGAGATAGAGCGCCGCCGCCGCGATCTCCTCCGGCGTGCCCATGCGTCCAGCCGGGATCTGCGCGGCGATCCGCGCCTTCTGCTCGTCGTTCAGCTTGTCGGTCATCGCGGTGGCGATGAACCCCGGCGCGATGCAGTTGACCGTGATCCCCCGGCTCGCCACCTCCTGCGCCAGCGCCTTCGACATGCCGGCGATGCCGGCCTTGGCCGCGGCGTAGTTGCCCTGCCCGGGATTGCCCGTGGTGCCGACGATGGAGGTGACGTTGACGATCCGCCCCCAGCGCGCCTTCATCATCCCCCGAAGCACGCCACGGCAGAGCCGGAAGGTCGAGGTGAGGTTGACGTCGATGACCTGCTGCCACTCGGTGTCCGACATCCGCATGAAAAGGTTGTCGCGGGTGATCCCGGCGTTGTTGACGAGAATGTCGAGCCCGCCCATCGCCTCGGCCGCCCGCTTCGGCAGCGCCTCCACCGCACCGGCATCCGAAAGATCGCAGGGAAGCACGTGCGCGCGATCACCGAGTGCGGCGGCAAGTTCGGCCAGCGGCGCCTCGCGGGTGCCCGAGAGGCCCACCACCGCGCCGGCACCATGCAACGCCCGCGCGATCGCGCCCCCGATCCCGCCCGAGGCGCCTGTGACAAGCGCGGTCTTTCCGGTCAGATCGAACATGGCCTCATCTCCTTCATCCGTCCTGCAAGTCTCCCCGGGGGTGGGGGCCCGAGCGAGGCCACCCCCGGCCGCCGCCACGCGGCGCAGCCGAACTCAGCCCTTGGCCGCCGCCACGTCCTCGGGCGTGCCGACCGCCCGCGTCTCGGCATCCTTCGCGATCCGCCGGATCATGCCCGACAGCGCCTTGCCCGCCCCGATCTCCCAGAATTCGTCGACGCCCTGCGCCCCCATCCATGCCACCGACTCGCGCCAGCGGACCGAGCCGGTGACCTGCTCCACCAGCAGAGACCGGATGACTGCCGGGTCGCTCACCGCCCGGGCGCGCACGTTGGCTACCACGGGCACCGCGGGCGCCTTGATGTCCACCGCGTCTAGCGCCTCCGCCATGGCGCGCGCCGCAGGCTCCATGAGCGCGCAATGGAAGGGCGCGGAAACCGGCAGCAGCACGGCGCGCTTGGCGCCCCTCGCCTTGGCGATCTCCAGCGCCCGCTCGACCGCGGCCCGGTGTCCCGACACGACGACCTGCGCCGGGTCGTTGTCGTTGGCTGCCTGGCAGACCTCGCCCTGCGCCGCCTCCTGCGCCACCTCGCTCGCCGTCGCGAAGTCGAGGCCAAGGAGCGCGGCCATGGCACCCACGCCGACCGGCACCGCCGCCTGCATCGCGCGCCCGCGAAGCCTGAGGAGCCGCGCCGCGTCGGCGACGCTGATCGCACCGGCCGCGCAGAGCGCCGAGTATTCGCCGAGCGAATGGCCCGCGACGTATGCCGCCGAGGTCACCGGAATGCCCTCCGCCTGAAGCGCGTGAAGCGCCGCGATCGAGGTCGCCATCAGCGCTGGCTGGGCGTTCTCGGTCAGCGTCAGCGTCTCGATGTCGCCCTCCCAGATCAGCGCCGAAAACCGCTCTTCCAGCGCCGCGTCGACCTCGTCGAAGACCGCCTTCGCCGCCGGATAGGCTTCGGCCAGGGCACGGCCCATGCCTACGGCCTGCGCCCCCTGCCCGGGAAATACGAATGCGCGCGTCATGGTCCCTCCTGCCCGGAATTTCCCCACCTCTACCCGCAGCGAAGCGATGGGACAAGCGACGCGGGGGCGCTGCCCCCGCACCCCTGAGGTATTTGCGGCAAGATGAAAGGATCGGGCCGCCGCGCTTGCATCCGGCGCGTTTTCCTCTATAAGGCCGCATCCTTCCGCATTCACGGGAACCGGCGAAGCCTCTCGTGGCGGGGCGCGGAAGGGTCACCCCGCCTATGAAGCCGCCTGAGACGAAAGGGACCACATGCCGCTTTACGAGCATGTCCTCATCGCGCGCCAGGACCTGTCCAACGCGCAGGCCGAAGGCCTCATCGAACACTTCTCCACGGTTCTCGCGGACAACGGCGGCAAGGTCGTCGACCACGAGTACTGGGGCGTGAAGACCATGGCCTACAAGATCAACAAGAACCGCAAGGGCCACTATGCCTATCTCCGCTCCGACGCGCCCTCGGCCGCGGTGCAGGAGATGGAGCGCCTCGCGCGGCTCCATGACGACGTCATGCGCGTGATGTCGGTGAAGGTGGACGCGCACGAGGACGGGCCCTCGGTCCAGATGCAGAAGCGCGACGAGCGTGACCGTGGCGATCGCGGTGACCGTGGCGATCGCGGTGACCGTGGCGACCGCGGGGATCGTGGCGACCGCGGGGATCGCGGCGACCGCCGCGACCGGCGCTGATACTGGACCTGAGGAAAGGATCACAAACCATGGCGAACAAACCGTTTTTCCGCCGCCGCAAGGTCTGCCCCTTCTCGGGCGACAACGCGCCGAAGATCGACTACAAGGACGTCCGTCTGCTTCAGCGCTATATCTCCGAGCGCGGCAAGATCGTGCCCGCCCGCATCACCGCCGTCTCGGCGAAGAAGCAGCGTGAGCTCGCGCGCGCCATCAAGCGCGCCCGCTTCCTCGCCCTTCTGCCCTATGCCGTGAAGTAAGGGAGACAGGACAATGCAAGTCATCCTACTGGAACGCGTGGCCAAGCTTGGCCAGATGGGCGAGGTCGTCAAGGTCAAGGACGGCTACGCGCGCAACTTCCTCCTGCCGCAGGGCAAGGCGCTGCGCGCCTCCGAGGACAACATCAAGTCCTTCGAGACCCGCAAGGCCCAGCTCGAGGCGCAGAACCTGGAAACGCGGAAAGAGGCAGCAGCCGTCGCCGCGAAGCTCGATGGCCAGACTTTCGTCGTGATTCGTTCGGCCTCCGACGCCGGCGCCCTCTACGGCTCGGTCACGCCGCGCGATGCCGCCGACGCCGCGACCTCGGCGGGCTTCACGATCGATCGCAAGCAGGTCGTGCTGACCCGCCCGATCAAGGAACTGGGCATCCACGAGGTCGAGGTCGTCCTGCACCCCGAGGTCTCGGCCCAGATTCGGCTGAACGTCGCCCGGTCGGCCGAAGAGGCCGAGTTGCAGGCGACTGGCAAGTCGATCCAGGAACTCGCCGCCGAGGCGGAAGCCGCGGCCGACTTCGAGATCGCCGAGCTCTTCGACGACATCGGCTCTGCCGCGCAGGAAGAAACGGCGGAGTAATCCGCCCCAGGCGCCACAATCCGACCGCGCTGGCCCGTCCGGCGCGGTTTTCTTTTTCCCGGCCCACCCCGGCGGTTGCAACTATGTCGTATTCCGGTCACAAGGCGTCGCAATGCGCCGGCGACTCGGGGAACGCCGCCCCCGCCACGAGGCGCGTGCGTCACGCGGCCCGGACAGGAGGAACGCCCCATGTCGATGATCGCGACCGTGGTGAAGCCCATGCACCGCGAGGGCTATCGCTTCGTTCCGGTCTTCGCGGTGGCGACCCTGGTACTCTTCTTAGTCGCCCAGCCGCTCGGCTGGATCGGCGTCGGGCTCACCCTCTGGTGCTACTACTTCTTCCGCGACCCCGAACGCGTGACGCCCGCGCGCGAGCGGCTGGTGATCTCGCCGGCCGACGGCGTCGTCCAGATGATCGGCGATTTCGCCCCGCCGGAGGAACTCGGCCTGGGCACCGCGCCGATGACCCGTATCGCCATCTTCATGAACGTCTTCAACTGCCACGTGAACCGCGCGCCGGTCTCGGGGCGGATCGAGAAGATCGCCTACCGGCCGGGCAAGTTCTTCAACGCGTCGCTCGACAAGGCGAGCGCGGACAATGAACGCAACGGCCTCGCCATCCGCCTGGAAGACGGCCGCGCCATCGCCGTCGTGCAGATCGCCGGCCTCGTCGCCCGCCGCATCGTCTGCGAGGTGAAGGAGGGCCAGGCGCTCCTCGCCGGCCAGCGCTTCGGCATGATCCGCTTCGGCTCGCGGCTTGACGTCTACCTGCCACAGGGTACCGCGCCCCTCGTCGCCGTCGGCCAGACCGCCGTCGCGGGCGAGACCGTGCTCGCCGACTTCGCCTCGGCCGAACCCCGCCGGGCAGGAGCGGTGCGGTGAGCGAGGAGGACCCCGACCTCCCGCGCGAGGCGGAAGGCGACAGCCTGCCCTTTCTCACCCTCGTCCCGAACATGGTCACGACGCTCGGCCTATGCGCGGGGCTCACGGCGATCCGCTTCATCATGTCGGGGCAGTTCCTGATCGCGGTCTGGCTCGTCCTCTTCGCCGTCGTCGTCGACGGGCTCGACGGGCTCATCGCCCGGCGCCTCAAGGCCACCAGCGACTTCGGCGCGCAACTCGATTCGCTCTCCGACTTCCTGAACTTCGGCGTGACGCCGGGGTTTCTCGTCTACCAGATGGCGCTCGTACCCGGCGAAAAGTCGGGCGGCTGGATCTTCGTGCTCGTCTATGTCGTCTGCTGCTGCATGCGGCTGGCACGCTTCAACGTGGCACAGTCGCGCGCGGCCCTGAACGGCGACGCGAAGCCAGCCGGTCACTTCACGGGCGTGCCCGCCCCCGCCGGAGCGCTGATGGCGCTCCTGCCCGCCTTCCTGACCTTCGAGACGGGGATCGACGTCAGCGCCTGGCCAACCCTGGTCGAACTCTACATCGGCGCGGTCGGCCTCCTGATGGTCAGCCGCCTGCCCACCTTCTCCCCGAAGTCGATCCGCGTTCCGCGCGAGAGGATTGCCTGGGTCATGGTCGGGCTCGCGCTCGTCACCGGGATCATGCTCGCCGAGATCTGGCGCGCCCTCATCTCCATCGTCCTTCTCTACGCCGCGTCGCTGTTACATTCGGCGGTGAAAATGCTCCTGAACCGCCGTCGCGGACGGCCCTGATCCCCGAGAGGCAGAATTTGGAACTCGCGGCCGTCAAGACGTCCTACCGCTACTGGGCGCCGATCTATGACTATACCTTCGGGCG
Source organism: Albidovulum sp. (assembly GCF_041919395.1). Classification (NCBI taxonomy): domain Bacteria; kingdom Pseudomonadati; phylum Pseudomonadota; class Alphaproteobacteria; order Rhodobacterales; family Paracoccaceae; genus Albidovulum; species Albidovulum sp. The sequence goes on along the minus strand of NZ_JAYRTX010000010.1, from coordinate 21,339 downwards.
GATCACCGGACGGGGACGCCGGCGCACGGTGGACTACATCAACCGCCGCGCGGGCCGGGTGCTGGAGATCGGAGTCGGCACCGGGCTCTCGCTCGACCGCTACGCGACGCATCTCCAGGTGACCGGAATCGACGTCTCGGCCGACATGCTCGACAAGGCGCGCCGCAAGGTCGCGGAGCGGAAGCTTGCCCACGTGGTCCGCATCTCGGAGATGGACGCCCGCACGCTCGCCTTTCCCGACGGTCATTTCGACACCGTGGTGGCCATGCACGTGATCTCGGTCGTGCCGGAACCCGAAAAGGTCATGGAAGAGATGGCCCGCGTCTGCAAGCCGGGGGGTGAGGTTCTGATCGTCGGCCATTTCGCCCGCGACAAGGGTTTTCTCGCGGCACTCGAACGGCTCTTCGCGCCCCTCGCGAACGTGATCGGCTGGCACTCCGACTTCGAACTCGGCCGCATCCTGGGCGTGCGCTCGCTGGAGGTCACCCGAACCATGCCGATGCCGCCCTTCGGCATCTTCACCTTCCTGATCCAGCGGAAGGCGGAAGCAGCGCGGGCAGCTGCCTGAGGCGCGCGCTCAGCGCGGCCCGACCGTCACGCGCGCGCTTTCCAGCACCGTGCGGAACGCCGCCGCCGCAGCTTCCGGCAGGTCGCGCAGACCCGCGACGACCTCTTCGGCCCAGTCGAGATATGCGATCCTACGCGTCTGCGGCCAGTCATGCGGCGGCGTCTCGCCCACCGAGCGGACGTTGCCGATCTTGTCGCAGAGCTTGACCAGCGCGGCCCCCGGCGACTTGGCCCGCGCGGTCGCGACCTGAAGCCGCTTGCGTTCTGCCGCATCGAGGTTCTTGTCGTCGGTCACTTCCGCGACGATGGCGGCGACGCGGGGCCCGAATACCGTCTCGATCTCGGCGAGGCTGGTCGGCGGGCAATCCTCGACCGTGTCGTGAAGCCAGGCCGCCGCGACGACCTCGTCCTCCCCGCCGAACCCGGCGCCGAGGAAGGCGACCTCCTCCAGGTGCCTCCAGTAAGGCGTCCTGGCCAGGTCCTTGCGGGTCTGGCCGTCATGGCGGGCCAAGGCGAAGGCGCGCGCCCGCGCGACAATGGATGTCTCCATTCGCTCTCCTTTCCTGCGCGGGGCCGGGATCGCACCGGTTCCGATCGCACGAAGCGAGCCGGAAACGGCCGCTGGGGCCCCTGGCGCAGGTTGCTGATGTTATTGGGGAAGGGCACCGAAGTGCCCGAATTCACCGTAGCAATTCGCGCGCGCCGGTCAAGTGTCATCGCAGTGCCGAAACGAAAAGGGCCGCGCCCCGCGGCACGGCCCGTTCCCTGTCGCCTCGCGCAAGCGAAGCCGTCTCACATCTCGTCGAGCGCTTCGACGGCCTTCTGGAGCTTGTCCTTGGAGACTTCCTTCTCCGTCACCTTGGCGGCGGCGAAGACGAGGTCCACGACCTTGTCCTCGAAGATCGGGGCGCGCAGCTGCTGCTGCATCTGGGGATTCTTCTGGACGAACTCGAAGAAGGCGCGCTCCTGGCCCGGGTACTGCCGCGCCTGCGCCAGAACCGCCTGCGTCATCTCGGCGTCGGTCACCTCGACCTTCTCCTTGCGGCCGACCTCGGCCAGGAGAAGCCCCAGCCGCACCCGGCGCTCGGCAAGCTTGTTGTGCTCGTCCGTCGGTTCGATCGAGCCGTGGTTGTGGCCATGCTCCTCGGGGTGCTCGTCGTGCCAGAGCTGGTGGGCGATCTGGTGCGCCTCGGCCTCCACGAGGCTCGGCGGCAGGTCGAACTTGACGAGCTTGTCGAGCTCGTCGAGAAGCGCCCGCTTCATCACCTGACGCGCCGCGCCCGCATATTCCGCTTCCAGCCGCTCCGAAATCTGGCCCTTAAGCGCCTCGAGGCTTTCCGCCCCGAACCGCTTGGCAAGCTCGTCGTCGATCTCGGCCGGCTTCGCGCCCTTCACGGCCTTCACCGTGCAATCGAAGACGGCTTCCTTGCCGGCGAGGTGCTTGGCGCCGTATTCGGCCGGGAAGCTCACCTTCACCGCCACCTCGTCGCCGGCCTTGGCGCCGACAAGCTGGTCCTCGAAGCCGGGGATGAAAGACCCCGAGCCGAGTTCCAGCGGATAGTCCTCGCCCGCGCCGCCGTCGAAGGCCTCCCCGTCGATCTTGCCGACGAAGTCGATCACGACCTGGTCGCCTTCCTTGGCCTTGGTGCCCTTCTTCTTGTCCTCGAAGCTCTTGGCCGACTTGGCGAGGTTCTCGAGAGCCTCGGCCACAGCCTTTTCGTCAGCCTTCACCACGAGCTTCTCAAGCTTGATCTTGGCGAGATCCACGTCCGGGATTTCCGGCAGCGCCTCGTAGGACATCTCGACGATGACGTCGTCGCCCTGCTTCCAGGTCTCGCCGCCCTTCATCTCGACCTTCGGCTGCAGCGCCGGGCGGTCGCCGGTCGCGTCGAAATGCGACTTCATCGCGCCGTCGATGGCATCCTGCATCGCGTCGCCCATAAGCCGCTCGCCGAACTGCTTTCTCAGCATCGCCATCGGCACCCTGCCCTTGCGGAAGCCCTTCATCTCGATCTCGGGCTGCGCCTCCACGAGCTTCTCGGTGACTTTCGCGTCAAGATCGGCGGCCGGCACGGTAATCGTGTAGCTGCGCTTCAGACCGTCCTTCAGGGTCTCGGTGACCTGCATTCCTTCGTCCTTTTCCTCGTGGTGCGGGTGAAGGGACTTGAACCCCCACGCCTCTCGGCGCCAGAACCTAAATCTGGTGCGTCTGCCAGTTCCGCCACACCCGCAATGCCGGGGAGCGGCCCCGTGCTGGGACCGCTCCCGAAATCCGCGCCCTTCTAGCAAGGTTCGCCCGCGCATGCGAGGGGAAAAAGCGCCCCAGAAATTGCTCGCCGTGAACGCATTCTTGACATATTCTGAAAGAAAAAATCGAGGCAGCACATATAGGGGGACCCCATGTCGCAGAAGACGACGGGGCTTGTGCACGGCGCGGAAGACGCCGGCATGCGCCAGGTGGCATCAGGCAATTCGACGACAGGCATCGCGGCCGGGACGGTCGTGTTGACGCTGGACGGGGCGTTGCCCGTCGATTTCATCGAACCCGGCGACCGGATCATCACCCGCGAGGGGATGCGCGTCGTGCGCGAGGTGCGCGTCACGCGCTACTCCGGCCCCGCGATCCGCATCGCCGCGGCCGCGCTCGGCCGGGACCGGCCGGAACAGGACCTGATCCTGCCCGCCGAAACCCCGGTCCTCGTCCGCGACTGGCGGGCCGAGGCGCTCTTCGGCGCAAGGTCTGCCGTTGTGCCGGTGGAGCGGCTCGCGGATGGCGAGTTCATCGCCCCGGTGGCGGCGCTCTCGCTGCGGCTCTACGACCTCAGGTTCGACAGCCCCCAGGTGGTCTACGCCGAAGGGCTGGAGATCGCCTGCCCCGCGCTCGGCGCGGCGGACGCGACGCGGCTCGCAGCGGAATGACATCCGGCCGGTCGCCGGCCCGGTGGCGGCGGAAGCCTCCGGCGGGAGTATTTGCGCCACAATGAAAGCGCCGGCGCTCAGAGCCCGAGGTCGCGAAAGACGGCGGGAAGCTGTTCGGGCAGATCCTCCGCGATCAGTCCGGGGCCGAACTTCCGCGCGCATTCGACATGGAGCCAGGCGGCGGTTTCGGCCGCCTGCACCGGCGCGAACCCGCGCGCCAGGAGCCCCGCGATGAAGCCTGCGAGCACGTCGCCGGAGCCCGCCGTGGCGAGCCAGGGGGCCGCGCGGTCGTAGTGCGCGGAGTTGATGCTGCACCGCCCCGAAGGGTCGGCGATCACCGTGTCGGGCCCCTTGTAGAGAACGGTGCAGCCAGCGCGGGCGGCGGCCGCGCGGGTGGCGTCGACCTTGGAATAGGCGGGGCCCTTGGTGGCAGGTTCCGCCAGCTTCGCGGCGATGTCGGGGAAGAGCCGGGCGAATTCCCCGGCATGGGGGGTGAGGACGCAGCCTTCGTGCAGGGCGGCGAAGAGGTGCGGTTCGCGGGCGAGGATCGTCAGCGCGTCGGCGTCGAGGACGAGAGGGCGGCGTGCCCCCCTCCCTTCTTCCCTCCCCACGAGGGGGAGGGAAAGCGCCTGATCCTCGGGCGCCCCGCCCGATGCCGCGCGGCCCCCCTCCCCCTCGTGGGGAGGGGATGGGGGTGGGGGGACTTGGGCCGAAGCCCCGAGCGCCGCCGCCACCAGCGCCACCTCCCTCTCGCCGGTCCCGAGACCCGGCCCGAGGCAAAGCGCATTGATCCGCCCGTCCTCCAGCACCCGCCCGAACGCATCGGCATCCGCCACCGGCCTCAGCATCACCGCATCGAGCCTAGCTGCGTGCTCCGCCAGCGCCTCGGGCGGACAGCCGACGGTGACGAGCCCTGCCCCGATCCGGAGCGCCCCCCGCGCCGCGAGGCGGGCGGCCCCGCCTTTGCCGGGCGGCCCGGAGAGGATCAGGGCGTGGCCGTGGGTGTACTTGTGGGGGGTCTCGTGTTGAATATTGTCTTTGTCCAGACGCAGACGACGCCATCCAAGGTGGGACATTTCCAGACCACCTACGACCGCAGCGCCCTGAGGCGTCCAGCCAACGGGTCTTAGACCCAACCCCTTTACGACCACTTTCCTACAAAAGAGCGGAGAATGCGCCATGAAATGCCCGAACTTGGGCGAATGAAATGAAACCGTAAGATCACAACGAAGTGGCTTGAATGACGGCCCCCGAGTCAGCCGCCATTCAGGCGGCGCATTCTTGGTGAAGACATGCGCACGCTCAAGCGGAGGAGGCTCGAACAATAGTCGACCACTATCCCCGTCGATGCCAGTTGGCAGGTCAACTGCAACAACCTTTCCCGGCTGTTCATAGACCAACTCATTGAAGGACACCTCTATGCTTCGAAGCCACTCTGCAAGCTCAATCGAAATAGGGCGGCTAAGGCCTGTTCCAAACAATGCATCAATCCAGACGTTCGGGTGATCTTCGTCGTGTAGCATCCAAATGAACGAACGCTTGGTCTTATCGTCAATCTGGCGAACCTCCCCTATCCCCCTCCACCGCTCGTAATTCGCCCGCGCATCCGGCGGCAGCTTCTCGGGGTCGCCGTAGAGGAAGACCTCGACCTCCCAGCCCCACTCCTTCAACAGCCGCGCCACGACGAACCCGTCGCCGCCGTTGTTGCCCGGCCCGCAGAGGACCACTGCCCGGTGCGAGGTCGCGCGCAGCTCCGGCCATTCCTCGAAGATCGCCTCGACCACGCCGCGCCCGGCGCGTTCCATCAGTTCAAGGCCCGTCACCTCGCCGGAGGCGATCGCGGCCGCCTCGATGGCGCGCATCTGGGCGGCTGTCAGAAGCTCGGTCATGGCTTTCCCCGCAAAGTTCTCAAACTGCCCGCCTCGCAACCAATCTGCACAAAATTCAGGCACGACCACAGGATTCCCCGGCCCGCCCAGCGCCCCGGAACCCTAGCCAATTGTCCCTGCCCCGCGAAAGTGGTGACAGGGGCGCGACTTGAGAAAAAGGCAGGGAGAGTCGGCCCCATGAAGAAGATCGAAGCCATCATCAAGCCCTTCAAGCTCGACGAGGTGAAGGAAGCCCTTCAGGAGGTCGGGGTTCAGGGGCTTTCGGTGATCGAGGTCAAGGGCTTCGGCCGCCAGAAGGGCCATACCGAACTTTACCGCGGGGCCGAGTATGTCGTCGACTTCCTGCCCAAGGTGAAGATCGAGGTCGTGCTCTCGGACGACATGGTCGAGGCCGCGATCGAGGCCATCGTCTCGGCCGCCCGCACCGACAAGATCGGCGACGGCAAGATCTTCGTCTCCCCCGTCGAACAGGTCATCCGCATCCGCACCGGCGAGACCGGCGAGGACGCGATCTGAATCCCGGGCAACCGCCCGCCCCACGCTCCAGGAGAAGGACAGCACGAGATGAGCGTAAAGAACGCCCTTAAGCTCATGAAGGACGAGGAGGTCGAATATGTCGACGTCCGTTTCACCGATCCGCGCGGGCGGCTCCAGCATGTGACGCTGATTGCCGATCTCGTCGACGAGGACTTCTTCGAGGAAGGCTTCATGTTCGACGGCTCCTCCATCGCCGGATGGAAGTCGATCGACCAGTCCGACATGAAGCTGATCCCGGACGCGAACTCGGTCTACATCGACCCATTCTACGCGGAAAAGACGATGTGCATCCACTGCAACGTCGTCGAGCCGGACACCGGCGAGCCCTACAGCCGCGACCCGCGCGGCACCGCGGTGAAGGCCGAGGCCTACCTCAAGGCCTCCGGCATCGGCGACACGGCCTATTTCGGGCCGGAAGCAGAGTTCTTCATCTTCGACGACGTGCGCTATTCGGTGGCGCCCAACAAGGTCTCCTACCAGATCGACGCGGAGCACGCCGCCTGGAACACGGATGCCGAATTCGAGACCGGCAACCTCGGCCACCGGCCGACCTACAAGGGCGGCTACTTCCCGGTGAACCCCGCCGACGAAGGCCAGGACATCCGCTCGGAAATGCTCTCGACGATGAAGCGGATGGGGCTGAAGGTCGACAAGCACCACCACGAGGTCGCGACCTGCCAGCACGAGCTCGGGCTGATCTTCGGCGGGCTGACCGAACAGGCCGACAACATCCTGAAGTACAAGTACGTCATCCACAACGTCGCGGCGGCCTACGGAAAGACCGTGACCTTCATGCCGAAGCCGATGAAGGGCGACAACGGCTCGGGCATGCACGTCAACATGTCGATCTGGAAGGACGGCAAGCCGCTCTTCGCGGGCGACAAATACGCCGACCTCAGCCAGGAGGCGCTCTGGTTCATCGGCGGCATCCTGAAGCACGCCAAGGCGCTCAACGCCTTCACCAACCCCGGCACGAACTCCTACAAGCGGCTCATTCCGGGCTTCGAGGCGCCGGTGCTGCGCGCCTATTCCGCCCGCAACCGGTCGGGCTGCGTGCGCATTCCGTGGACCGAAAGCCCGAAGGCCAAGCGTGTCGAGGCGCGCTTCCCCGATCCCTCGGCCAACCCCTATCTCTGCTTCGCCGCCCTCCTGATGGCCGGCCTCGACGGGATCAGGAACAAGATCGACCCGGGCCCCGCGTCGGACAAGGACCTCTACGACCTGCCGCCCGAGGAACTGGCCGAAATCCCGACCGTCTGCGGCTCCCTGCGCGAGGCGCTGGAGGAACTGGAGAAGGACCACGACTTCCTCCTCGCCGGGGATGTCTTCACCCGCGACCAGATCGACGGCTACGTCGCGCTGAAGTGGGAAGAGGTCTACGCCTACGAACACACGCCGCATCCGATCGAATACCAGATGTACTACAGCTGCTGATCGGTAGCGGAAGGATCGGAAAGGGCGCCTCCGGGCGCCCTTTCTCTTTGCGCACCGCGGGGCCGGTCCGCCCGGTGTCGCGCCCCCCTTGCGGCCGACCACGAAAGTGCGCCGTATGCGGCCGAATTTCGCCCAGATTCGCGGTCAAACTGGCGGAAGGGAATGAAGGGGGCTGGCATGGATGCTACTCTCATCGGATCGACAGGGGCAGCGAAGCCGCCGGCGGCGCTCGTCCTTCATGGCGCGATCGCTCCCTGCAAGGGCGTGCGTCGCCTGGACTGGATCGAGGCCACGATGCGAGCCTGCGAGGTCCCGAGTGTCGTCGACATCGCCAAGCGCCCCGATGCGGGGCAACGCCTCACCCGGCTCCTCGGGCTCTGACCCTGCGGCTTGGACCGGTCGGTGGCTGGCCGGCTGGCGCACGGCGGGGGGCCCGGTCCCCGGCGCAAGGTAAAGCAAATCCCGCAGGATCGCGTCCATGGGCATCCGCCAGCAGGGCCATTGCGGCCGTCATCGGCGGAAACGGACGCGCTCCGCGTCGCATTCGGGACGGACCGGCCGGCGCCTGGCATCGGATGCTCGCCGCGCGAGGGAGGAGGCCCGGCATGACCGAACGTTACAGCGACCGCCGCAAGATCGACCCGACGAAGGGCGCGACGCTGCCCGACGGCACACCCAACGACAACGACCGGGTGGAGATCGGGCCGACCCAACTTTCCTTCCGCGAATGGGAGGCGGCAGGGCTCGCCCTGCCGAACCTTGCCGCGATGCGCGAATTCCGCTGGCGGAGGCTCACCGACGCCATCGTCGCGCGCGCCTGGGGCGGGCTTCTTCTCTTCGATCCCCTGAACATCCGCTACGCGACCGACACCACGAACATGCAACTCTGGAACGCCCACAACCCGTTCCGCGCCTGTCTGCTCTGTGCCGACGGGCACATGGTGATCTGGGAATACAAGAACGCGCCCTTCCTCGTCTCATTCAACCCGCTGGTGAAGGAACTCCGCTCCGGCGCCTCGTTCTTCTATGCCGTCTCCGGCGACCGGGGCGCGGCCGACGCCACCTCCTTTGCCGGACAGGTGGAGGAGGTGATGCAGGCCCATGCAGGCGCGAACCGCCGCCTCGGCGTGGACAAGATCCAGATCCACGGTCTGCGTGCGCTCGAACGCGCGGGGTTCGAGGTGATGGAGGGCGAGGAGCTGACCGAGCGCACCCGCGCAATCAAGGGGCCGGACGAGATCCGCGCCATGCGTTGCGCCCATCACGCCTGCGAGGCGGCGATTGGCGAGATGGAGGCGTTCACCAGAGAAAACGTACCGAAAGGTCGTGTCAGCGAGGATGATATCTGGTCGGAATTGCACAAAGGGAACATCCGCCGCGGCGGCGAATGGATCGAGACGCGGCTTCTCGCCTCCGGCCCTCGCACGAATCCGTGGTTCCAGGAATGTGGGCCAAGGATCGTCCGGCCGAACGAGATCGTCGCCTTCGATACCGACCTCATCGGCGCCTACGGCATCTGCATCGACATCTCGCGCACCTGGTGGGTGGGCGATGCCAAGCCCACCAACGCCATGATCTCGGCGATGCACCACGCGCTCGACCACATCCACGACCATCAGGCGCGGCTGAAACCCGGGGTGCCGATCCGCGACCTGGTGTTCGGCGGTCACCGGCTGGAAGACCAGTACTGGGCGCAGAAATATTCCTGCAAGATGCACGGCGTCGGGCTTTGCGACGAATGGCCCTATGTCCCCTATCCCGACGCCTGGGCCGAGGGTGCCTTCGACCACGTGATCGAGGAAGGCATGGTGATCTGCACCGAGGCGCTTGTCAGCCCCGAGGGCGGCGAGTTTTCCATCAAGCTCGAGGATCAGGTTCTGGTGACCGCAACCGGCTGCGAGAACCTGACGACCTACCCCTTCGATCCGGCGCTGCTCGGACGGTAGTCAGTCCAGGGTGCGCGAATAGACGCTCACCATCGTGTAGTCCTTCCGCGGCCCCCGAACCGTCCATTCCGCGTGCCACTCCGGCCAGCCCGCGAAGTCGTAGCACACCCGGTAGTCGTCGGGATCGCACCAGTGCCGGGCCTCGGGCAGGTCGGGGTCGAAGGTGTGGAACGGCCGCCCGTCGCCGTGCTCGACGACGATCCACGCCCCCTCCTCGCGCCAGAGGTAGTCCCTGACCGCCAGCACCTCGGGTCCCGTGCCAATCCTGAGTCGACCCTCCTCGCGGTAGGCGAGTCCCTCCGCCACCGGGCGAAACTCGGCCTCGCCGGTGAAGAGCCCGCTCATGCCGCCCAGACGGTCCTCGATCCGCCGCTCGATCCGCCAGCGCCCGGAGAAATCCTGAAGCCTCATCGCCATCCCCGATTGCATCCGTCGCCCCAGCCCCGGCATAGTGCCGCGACCGGCCCGCCGCTGCCAGAGCCATGCCAGACCCGACCGTCCACCTTCTCACCTGCATCCGCAACGAGGGGCCGTTCCTCCTCGAATTCGTGGCCCATCACCTCACGCTCGGCTTCGACCGCATCTTCATTGCCGCGAACGACTGCGACGACGGATCGGTCAGGCTTCTGGCGGCCCTCCAGTCGGCCGCCCACATCGACTTCCTGCGTCACAGCGTTGCCTCCGGCAAGGTGCCGCAGGCGGAAGGCTACGCACGCCTCCGCGACCGCTTCGACGTCGACGCGGCCGACTGGCTGATGATGCTCGACGTGGACGAATTCGTGAACGTCCACATGGGCGACAATTCGGTGAAGGCCCTCCTCGCCGCCGCGCCCGCAGACGTCGACGTCATCGCGCTCAACGCCATGACCTTCGGGCCGGGCGGCGTGGCGCAATGGCACCCCGGCCCGGTCACGCACCAGTTCCTTCACCGCCTGCCCGAGGGCCACAAGGCCAACGGCGCGCTGAAGACCTTGAGCCGCAATCCCGGCCACTACGGCGCGATCCACAACCATTCGCTGACCCGCTACCATGGCCCGAAGGCGCGGCTTACCGTCATGCGCGGCGACGGCAGCCTGCGCGGGATCGACGCGGGGGGACCGCTCTGGCGCGAGTTGCGCCATGTGCCCCGCGCCGAGATCCGCCACGCGCTGGCCCAGTACAACCACTACGCCACCAAGACGCCCGACGCCTACCGCCTGCGCCAGCTTCGCGGCCGCGGCGCTGGCCCGATGGGGGAACCGAACCTCCGCCACGACGCCAGCTATTTCGCCGACCGGGCGTCCGGGCTGATCCGCGACACCACGATCCTGCGCTATGCAGACCGCCTGGCCGCGACGATGGCGGCGATGCTTGCCGATTCCGACATACGCCACTGGCACCACCATGCCGAGCGCGTCTTCGCGCGCCGCCTCGCCGCTCTCCCGCCCGCCGGCTGAAACTGCCCGCCTTGCCAGCGCCCCCGGCGCGGTCTAAGGGACGCCCGCGCCCCCCCCCCGTGCCGAAGGAAGCCGCCGATGATCCCCCGCTATTCCCGCCCCGAAATGGTCGCCATCTGGTCGCCCGAGACGAAGTTCCGCATCTGGTACGAGATCGAGGCCCATGCCTGCGACGCGCAGGCGGCGCTTGGCGTGATCCCGAAGGCGAACGCGCAAGCGGTCTGGCGCGCAAAAGACGTTGAGTTCGACGTGGCCCGCATCGACGAGATCGAGGCGGTGACCAGGCATGACGTCATCGCCTTCCTCACCCATCTCGCGGAACACATCGGCGCCGAGGACGCGCGCTTCGTCCATCAGGGGATGACCTCGTCGGACGTGCTCGACACCACGCTGAACGTGCAACTCGTCCGCGCCGCCGACATCCTGCTGGCCGACATGGACCGGGTGCTGTCCGCGCTGAAGAAACGCGCCTACGAACACAAGGACACGATCAGGATCGGCCGCAGCCACGGCATCCATGCCGAACCTACCACGATGGGCCTCACTTTCGCGCGGTTCTACGCCGAGATGGACCGAAACAAGAACCGGCTGGAGAAGGCGAAATGGGAGGTGGCGACAGGTGCCATCTCCGGCGCGGTCGGCACCTTCGCCAACATCGACCCGGCGGTCGAGGAACATGTCTGCAAGATGATGGGTCTGCGCCCCGAGCCGATTTCCACCCAGGTCATCCCCCGCGACCGCCACGCGATGTTCTTCGCCACCCTCGGCGTGATCGCCAGTTCGATCGAGAACATCGCCATCGAGATCCGCCACATGCAGCGGACCGAGGTTCTGGAGGCGGAGGAGTTCTTCTCCCCCGGCCAGAAGGGGTCGTCCGCCATGCCGCACAAGAGGAACCCGGTCCTGACCGAGAACCTGACCGGCCTCGCCCGCCTTGTCCGCATGGCGGTGGTGCCGGCGCTGGAGAACGTGGCCTTGTGGCACGAGCGCGACATCAGCCATTCGAGCGTTGAGCGCGCCATCGGCCCGGATGCGACGATCACGCTCGACTTCGCGCTGGACCGGCTGGCGGGGGTGATCGAGAAGCTGGTGATCTACCCCGAGAACATGGCGAAGAACATGAACAAGTTCAAAGGCCTGATCATGTCTCAGCGGGTTCTTCTGGCGCTGACCCAGGCGGGCGTCAGCCGCGAGGACGCCTATCGGCTGGTGCAACGGAACGCGATGAAGGTATGGGAGAAGGGCGCGGATTTCAGGACCGAGCTGCTGGCCGATCCCGAGGTTACCGCCGCCCTTTCGCCCGCCGAGATCGAGGAGAAATTCGACCTCGGCTATCACACGAAGCACGTCGACACGATCTTTGCCCGGGTCTTCGGCGGTTGAGCCCACACGATTGCGTGAGAGCGAGCGTTTCCGCTACGGAAACGCTTGCCCGCATGGCGGCACGGCTGGCACCCTCATCGAAGACAGAAGGAGGATGCCATGCCGATCAGGACGCTTGCCGCCGCCCTCGCCCTTCTTGCCGGCCTTTCGCCTGCCTTCGCGCAGGGCGGCTGCAGCCACGAGCGCCAGGCCCAGATCAGCTGCGCCCAGGGCCAGAGCTGGGATGACGCCGCCCAGAAATGCGTGACCGTCGGCAGCTGAACCGCGGCGCGTAACCCCGGCTTAACCGCCTTGCGGGAAACTGCGACCCGAACCGCAGGTCCCGGAGGTCGGCATGTCGGCACTCACCACACGGCTTTCGCCGGGCGCGGCAGCGGCAGCCACCGCTGTGGCAAACGACCGGCCGGTTCCGGGCCAGATCGGCGGCAGGCAGAAGGCGGCGATCATCGTCCGGCTTCTGCTCGCTGTCGGCGATCAGGTGCCATTGCGCGACCTCCCCGACCATCTTCAGGCGGCGCTGACCGAACAGATCGGCCGGATGCGCGTTGTCGACCGCGCGACGCTCGATGCGGTGGTGGAGGAATTCCTCGCGCTTCTCGACTCCATCGGGCTCAGTTTTCCCGGCGGGATTGACGGCGCGCTGCAGATGCTCGACGGCCAGATCTCGGCGACGGCGGCGGGCCGGCTGAAGCGGCTGTCCGGGGCCTCGTCCAAAGCCGATCCGTGGGACCGCATCGCCGCGCTGGAAAGCGAGAAGCTGCTTCCCGTCCTCGCCGAGGAAAGCGCCGAGGTGGGCGCCGTCATGCTCTCCAAGATCGCCGTGTCGCGCGCGGCCGAACTTCTCGGCAAGCTCCCGGGCGAACGGGCGCGCCACATCGCCTACGCGATGGGCCAGACCGGCGAGATCGACCCCGAAACCGTGCGCCGCATCGGCCTGTCTCTGGCCGTTCAACTCGAATCGCGCCCGCTCCGCGCCTTCGAGGCCGAGCCGCACGAAAGGATCGGCGCCATCCTCAACGTCTCGCCCGCGACGACGCGCGACGAGGTGCTCTCAGGGTTGGCGGAGGCGGATCAGGGCCTTGCAGAGCGGGTCAGGAAGTCGATCTTCACCTTTGCCGACATCGCCGAGCGGATCGAGGGGCGCGATATCTCCAGGGTCATCCGCGGTGTGGAGCAGGCAGCGCTGGTGAACGCCCTCGCCGGTGCGCGGACCGGGGCCGATGCGGCTTCGGCCGAGTTCATCCTCGCCAACATGTCGCAACGCATGGCCGCCACCTTGCGGGACGAGATGGCCGAGCGCGGCAAGGTGCGCGAGAAGGACGCGGAGGCCGCGATGACTTCGATCGTCTCGGCGGTCCGGACACTGGTCGATGCCGGTGAACTGGTGCTGCGCATGACCGCGGACGCCGAAGAGGACTAGGCCGCCCGGGAAAGCCACGGCCCCGCCGGGCGCCCCCGGGGAGCGTTCCGGCGGCGCGCGCCTCCTCGCGCCATGGGCGGATGGCGGACGGTCCGCGGCCGAGGCCGACGGGTTTTCGGCGGCTTGAGATCGGCGCGCCGCACCTCTATGTCTGGCCCCTGACGCGCGGCCCCGAGCGAGCGGCCGTGCCGCAGAGCACGGGACACGATGGCCGACACCCCGCCGAAACCGACACTGCCGGACCGGCTGACCGATGCGGCCTTCCGCGCGATACTCGCGATCGCGCGGGCGCTGCCCTATGAACGACGGGTCCCGCTGGCGGGCTGGATCATCTCGCGGCTGGTCGCGCCCCTCGCCGGCTGGCGCCGGCGCATCCGCGAGAACCTCGCCCTCGTCTGTCCCGACCTGCCCCCGCATGAGGTCGAGCGGCTTGTCCGCGCCGTGCCCGACAACGTCGGCCGGACGATGATCGAGCTCTACTCGGGTGACGACTTCCTCGCCCGCGTCCGCGACCTGCCGATCACCGGTCCCGGCGCAGCGGCCCTTTCCGCCGCCCACGGCGCCGGAAGGCCGGTGATCCTCGCCACGGGGCATTTCGGCAACTACGACGTCGCGCGCGCGGCGCTCATTGCCCGCGGCTACCGGGTCGGCGCGCTCTACCGGCCGATGAAGAACCCGCTCTTCAACGCGCATTACCTCGATGCCATATCGACGATCGGCACCCCGCTCTTCCCGCGCGGCAAGCCCGGCATGGCGGCAATGGTCCGGTTCCTGAAATCTGGCGGCATGCTCGGGCTCCTGATGGACCAGCACATGCGCCACGGCGCTGCCACCACCTTCTTCGGCCATACCGCCTTCACCGCCACCTCGGCGGCCGACCTCGCGCTGCGCTACGAGGCCGATATCGTCCCCGTCTACGGCGTCCGGCGCGACGACGGGATCAACTTCGACATCGTGACCGAGGCGCCAATCCCGCGATCGGACCCGGAGACCATGACCCAGGCGATCAACGACAGCCTAGAACGGATCGCACGCCGCCACCTGGACCAGTGGTTCTGGATTCACCGCCGCTGGAAGTGACGCGCGCCGTCAGCGCATCATGTACCAGGCGAAGAGCCGCTCGAACCGTCCGCCCGTCCGGCCGAGCGGGATGAGACTGCGCAGCGGCTCGCGGAAGACGCCGCGCGCATGGGTCATCGCCTCGAACCCCTCGCGGCCGTGATAGGCACCGATGCCGCTCGCGCCCACGCCGCCGAAGGGGAGGCTGTCCACGGCATAGTGGGTCATCACCCCGTTGACGGTGACGTTGCCGCTTGTCGTGCGCGAGAGCACCTCCGCCCCGCCGGCCCTGCCGCCGTAGAAGTAGAGGGCGAGCGGCCGCGGGCCGGCTGCGACCTGCCCGACCGCCTGCGCCAGATCCCCGTAGGTCTGGATGGGCAGGACCGGCCCGAAAATCTCCTCCCGCATCAGTCGGCTGTCGGGCGATGCGCCGGAGACCACGGCTGGCGCGATCGCCCGGCCCTCCCCAGGCGCGCCGCCGATCCAGCGGACCTCGGCCCCCGCCGCTTCGGCCTCGGCGACCAGCGTCCGAAGCCGGTCCGCCCTTGCGGCGTCGATGATGCCCGTCATCCCGCCACGCGCGGTGAAGGCGCGCCCCAACTCCTCCACAAGCCGATCCCGGAAGGCCGGCGCATCGGCCCTGTGGACCAGGACATAATCCGGCGCGATGCAGGTCTGGCCGGCATTGGCGATCTTGCCCCAGGCGATGTCGCGCGACGCCTTGGCGAAGTCCGCGTCGCGGCCGAGGATCACGGGCGACTTGCCGCCAAGCTCCAGCGTCACCGGGACGAGGTTCCGCGCCGCGGCCTGCATGACCTTGCGCCCCACCCCGGTCGATCCGGTGAAGACGAGGTGGTCGAACGGCAACCCGGCGAAGGCCGCCCCTGTCTCCGGCCCGCCGAGCACGACGCCCACCTCGTCGGCGGGAAAGATCTCCGCCAGCAAGGTGGCCATTGCCTCGGCCGAGGCCGGGGCGAGTTCGGAGGGCTTGAGCATCGCCCGGTTGCCGGCGGCGAGCGCCGTCGCCAGCGGGATCAGCGAAAGGCCGAAGGGATAGTTCCAGGGCGCCATGATGCCGACCACGCCCTTCGGCTGGCGGATCACCCGCGCGCGGCCGGGCCAGAGCGTCACGGGCACGGCGCGGCGGTCAGGCCGCATCCAGCGGCCGAGGTTGCGCGCGAGATGCCGCGTGGCCTGGACGACGGGACCGAGGTCGAGGATCAGAGTCTCCTCCGCCCGACGTTGGCCGAAGTCCTCCGCCGCGGCGCGCACGAGATCGCGGCTCCGCGCCTGCACCGCCCGGCGAAGCATGCGAAGCCGTGCCTGCCGCGCCACGAGGTCGGGCGGGGGCCCGGCCAGAAAGGCGGCGCGCATCGCATCGACCGTCGCCCGCAGCCCCGCCTCATCGTTGCCGACGGCCCGGCCCATCGCTTCCGTCATCGCCCGCGTCCTCCGCCTGCCCCGACCGGCCGAGGAAGCCACCGCAGCGCGCGCCCGTCAACGCAGGCGGCGGGAACGATGGGCATGACGCTGCGGCACGCCCCGGCTAGCGCAGCACCGCCGCGGCGAGCACCGGGCCCGGCCCCGGCTCCTGCAGGATCACGACCACGGGATCGCCGCCCGGCGCATCCATGGTGAGCGAGAGGTCGGCCCGCCCGTCCCACTCGGCGACACGCCGCCACTCGGTCACGATGTTGCTGTAGTCGATGACCTTGCCGGCGTTCTCGCCCTGGCGGATTTCCACCCGTTCATGGCTCCGGTAGCGCACAAGCTGAACGACCGCGCCCCTCGGCAGGGGCGCCGCCCCGGCGGTGACGCGGACGCCCTCGCCCACACGGTCGAGGCGCAACGCGACGGGGGCGGCCTGCGCCGCGTGGCGCGCCACCAGCTTCGCAAGTTCGGCCGCGCGGACGCCGACGATGTGATCCATCCCGTCGACGATCATCTGCGGCGTGTAGATCGTTCGCGCGCCGGCCACCGCCGCATAGGCGCGCTGGCGCTTGGTGAAGGCCGGGTTGCCGAAGGTGTCTTTCCAGCCGATGTAGTCCCAGTAGTCGACATGCAGCGCCAGCGCGATCACATCGGAGCGCCCGGCCATCTCGCTGAGGAGATTGTCCGCCGGCGGACAGGAGGAACAGCCCTGCGAGGTGTAGAGTTCCACGACCACCGGACTTTCGGTGGCAGGTTGGGCAAGGCCCGCTCCCGCGAGCGTCAGCCAGAGGCCGACCGCGGTCGTAATCGTCCGGCGCATGAGTGTCTCGATCCCCTTTTGGCCCTTGATAGTCGAGAGCACGGTCCGACGCCAATCAAGCCTTTGCGACAGCGTGCGGGGGGGCACCGCGCCCCTTGCGGATAATTGTGCACAATGGTATACAAACTTCGCGAAATCGCTTGAACGCCTTCTGACGTTGCGGCATTAGGCGTGCGACCCACTACCGAGCCAGCCTCAGCCCGAAGGGAGATTCCCATGCCCATCGTCACCGGACAGGACACCGCGAAGACGCGCAAGACGCTCAGCGTCGCCGGCCAGACAGTAGCCTACTACTCGATCCCCGCGGCCGAGGCGGCCGGTCTCGGCCAGTTCTCCCGGCTGCCGGCGGCGCTGAAGGTCGTGCTGGAGAACATGCTGCGCTTCGAGGACGGCGGCCGCACGGTGTCCGTGGACGACCTCAAGGCGTTTTCCGACTGGGGAAAGGCGGGCGGCAAGAACCCGCGCGAGATCGCCTATCGCCCTGCGCGGGTGCTCATGCAGGACTTCACCGGGGTTCCGGCCGTGGTGGACCTCGCCGCGATGCGCGACGGGATCAAGGCGCTCGGCGGCGATCCGCAGAAGATCAACCCGCTCAATCCCGTGGACCTCGTCATCGACCATTCGGTGATGATCGACGAATTCGGCAACCCCCGCGCCTTCCAGCGCAACGTCGATCTGGAATACGAGCGCAACATGGAGCGTTACGTGTTCCTGAAATGGGGCCAGAACGCCTTCCAGAACTTCCGCGTGGTGCCGCCGGGGACGGGCATCTGCCACCAGGTCAACCTCGAATACCTCGCCCAGACAGTCTGGACAGACACCGACCAGAACGGACTGACGGTCGCCTACCCGGACACGCTCGTCGGCACCGATTCGCACACGACCATGGTCAACGGCCTTGCCGTCCTCGGCTGGGGCGTCGGCGGGATCGAGGCCGAGGCGGCGATGCTCGGCCAGCCGGTCTCGATGCTCATCCCCGAGGTTGTCGGCTTCAAGCTGACGGGCAGGATGATGGAGGGCACCACCGCGACCGACCTCGTCCTGAAGGTCGTGCAGATGCTTCGCAAGCACGGTGTGGTGAACAAGTTCGTCGAGTTCTACGGGCCCGGCCTCGACCACCTGCCGCTCGCCGACCGCGCGACGATCGCCAACATGGCCCCGGAATACGGCGCCACCTGCGGCTTCTTCCCGATCGACAACGAAACCCTGCGCTACCTGCGACAGACCGGGCGGGACGAGGCGCGCATCGCGCTCGTCGAGGCCTATGCCAAGGAGAACGGCTTCTGGCGCGGGGCCGACTACGATCCGATCTATTCCTCGACCCTGCACCTCGACATGGCCGAAATCGTGCCGGCCATCTCCGGCCCGAAGCGCCCGCAGGACTACACGCCCCTCAACATGTCCGCGAAGAGCTTCTACAAGGTGGTGAGCGAATTCCGCGGCGTCGATACGACCGAAGCGGCCAAGGACATGGCGTCGGAGGGCGACACGATGACCGCGCCCAACGATGTCCGCAAGACCGCCGCCGTCGATGGCGAAAGCTACAAGCTGCGCGATGGTTCGGTCGTGATCGCCTCGATCACCTCCTGCACAAACACCTCGAACCCCTACGTGCTGATCGGCGCGGGGCTTCTCGCCCGCAAGGCGCGCGCGCTCGGCCTCACCCGCAAACCCTGGGTCAAGACTTCGCTCGCCCCGGGATCGCAGGTCGTGTCGGAGTATCTCAACGCCGCCGGGCTGCAGGAGGATCTTGACGCGCTCGGCTTCAACCTCGTCGGCTACGGCTGCACCACCTGCATCGGCAACTCCGGCCCCCTGCAGCCGGAAATCTCGAAGGCGATCAA
The DNA here is from genome assembly GCF_041919395.1 of Albidovulum sp. NCBI lineage: Bacteria > Pseudomonadati > Pseudomonadota > Alphaproteobacteria > Rhodobacterales > Paracoccaceae > Albidovulum > Albidovulum sp. The sequence continues at coordinate 2,654 of NZ_JAYRTX010000010.1, read as the reverse complement.
CGACAACGACCTCGTCGCGGTCTCGGTCCTCTCGGGCAACCGCAACTTCGAGGGCCGCATCTCGCCCGACGTGCGGGCGAACTACCTCGCCTCGCCGCCCCTGGTCGTTGCCTATGCCATCGCGGGCGACATGAACATCGACCTGACGAGCGAACCGCTCGGCACCTCGAAGGACGGCCAGCCGGTCTATCTCAAGGACATCTGGCCCTCGAACAACGAGATCGCCGAGCTTGTCCACGAGGTCGTGACCCGCGATGCGTTCCAGAAGAAGTACGCCGACGTCTTCAAGGGCGATGCGAAGTGGCAGGGCGTGAAGGTGACGGAGTCGGAGACCTACGACTGGCCGCCGACCTCGACCTACATCCAGAACCCGCCCTACTTCCGGGGCATGGGCAAGGAAAAGGGCGCGATCCGCGACATCGAGGGCGCGCGCATCCTCGCGCTCCTCGGCGACATGATCACGACCGACCACATCTCGCCGGCCGGCTCGTTCAAGCCGACCACGCCCGCGGGCAAGTACCTGACCGAACGCCAGGTCGCGCCGAAGGACTTCAACAGCTACGGCTCGCGCCGGGGCAACCACGAAGTCATGATGCGCGGCACCTTCGCCAACATCCGCATCAGGAACGAGATGCTGGACGGCGTCGAAGGCGGCTACACGCTCGGCCCCGACGGACAGCAGACCTCGATCTACGACGCCTCGATGGCCTATCAGGCGGCCGGCGTGCCGCTGATCGTGGTGGGCGGCATCGAATACGGCGCGGGCTCCAGCCGCGACTGGGCGGCGAAGGGCACGAACCTTCTCGGTGTCAAGGCGGTGATCGCCGAGAGCTTCGAGCGCATCCACCGCTCCAACCTCGTCGGCATGGGCGTGATCCCCTTCGAGTTCACCGGCGGTGACACCCGCAAGTCGCTCGGGCTGAAAGGCGACGAGGTGATCTCGATCGCCGGGCTCGAAGGCGACCTGAAACCCCTGAGCGTGGTGCCCTGCACGATCCGCCATGCGGACGGGACCGTGAAGACAATCCAGATCAAGTGCCGGATCGATACCGAGATCGAGGTCGAATACGTCGAACACGGCGGCGTCCTGCACTATGTGCTGAGGAACCTCGCCAAGGCGTGACGCGCCTCCCGGATGCGACAATCGCCCCGCCCGGACCCTCCCCGGCGGGGCGTTCTTTCCGGGGAAGCCCACGATTCGGCTCGCTGCGGGCCCTCGATTGATCGGGTGTTGGCAATGATCCCCCGGCTTTGCCGTCCTTGTCGCGGCTCCCGCCATTGGGGCGGAACCAAGGTCTTCAAAAACCTCCTTATTTCATGGGGGATTTGTGAAAACGGCGATATCCGCGCTTCGTCGCGGCTGACGCTCGGGGTATCAACGGCGCATGAGGACGGTACGGACGAAACTGCACTTCATGCCGAGCATGCCGCTTCTTGAGGCGGCGGCTCTTCTTATCCTGATCGTCGCTTCGCAGATGCGTTGACGACCCGGGCCGTCGCGGGCTTAAGCAGCTACTCCGCGGCGGCCCTTTCCATCGCAGGCCGTATTTCGTTTTCCATCACGCGCTCGGTGATCGGGCCGGGAAAGCGCAGGACGACATTGCCGTCGCCGTCGATCACGAAGGTCTCGGGCACGCCGTATAGCCCCCAGTCGATCCCCATGCGGCCGATTTCGTCGGCGCCGATGGCGGCATAGGGATTGCCAAGCTCCGCGAGAAAGCCGAGCGCCGCCTCGGGCTTGTCCTTGAAGTTCACGCCAAGGATCGTCACGCCCTCGGAGCTGACCTTCTCAAGGTTCGGATGCTCGACCCGGCAGGGTGCGCACCAGCTCGCCCAGAAGTTCACGAGCTTCACCTTGCCGTCCCTCAGGTCGACGTCGGCGAAGGTCGGCAGGTCGCCGAGCCGCGCCATCGTCACGGCCGGCGCCGGCTTGCCGACGAAGGTCGAGGGCAACGCGTTCGGATCCTCACGGTTCATGCCCCAGATGAACATCGCGGCGAGCCCCGCGAAGATCACCGGTGGCAGCGCCATCAGCGGCGAAACCCTAGCCATTGCGCCCCATCCGTTTTTCCTGCGCCTCGAGCCGCCGGCGCATCTCGGCCCCGCGCCTGAGCGTGACCCAGACGAGCGCGAGCAGCAGCGCGATCGTCACCCCGTAGGCGCCGAGGACGGTGCCGGCATATTTGCCGAGTTCGACCATCACGCCATCCTTTCCCGCGCCTCGAGCGCGCGGAGCCGGCGTGCCCGGATCTCCGTCCGGGTGCGCAGCAGGACGAGCGCGACGAAGAGCAGCACGAATCCCGCCATGGTCACCCAGAGCGGCCAGGCGAAGACATCCGCCACGTGTTCCTCCTTGTCGAGCGAGAGCGAGGCGCCCTGGTGCAGGCCCTGGTTCCAGAAGAGGACCGCGTAGCGGCTGAGCAGCGCGAAGACCGAGCCGACGAGACAGAGGACCGAGGTGAGGTCGGCGGCGGTGTCAGGGTCCTCCACCGCTTCCCAGAGCGCGATATAGCCGAGGTAGAAGAGAAAGAGGATGAGGAACGAGGTGAGCCGCGGGTCCCAGGCCCACCAGGTCCCCCACATCGGCTGGCCCCAGATCGCCCCGGTGAAGAGCGCGATGAGCGTCATCGTCATGCCGATCGGCGCGGCGGCCT
>NZ_JAYRTX010000009.1:0-54115 GCF_041919395.1 Albidovulum sp. | reverse complement strand
CCCTTCGATCAGCGTGGTGTAGCCGACCGCGACGCCCGGCACGTCGGTGATCGCGTTCCAGGGGCCCGGAGTGCCCTCGACCGCAAGGCCGAGGCCGCGGGCGCGGGTCCTGCCGGACGGGGTGGAGCGGTGCGGATCGTTCATGCCTGACCTCCCTGGCGTCGCGACGGAAGTCAGACGACCACATCGATGCTTTGCTGTTCGCCCACGCCGAAGACACGCTTGTAGCGCGCGATCTCGTCGGCCGGGCCGGTTGCCTTGTTGGGATTGTCCGAGAGCTTCACGGTCGGCCGGCCGTTGGCGCTCACGGCCTTGCAGACGAGGCTGAAGGGCGCGAGTCCGTCGTTCGGCGCGAAGCCGCGAAAATCGTTGGTCAGCAGCGTCCCCCAGCCGAAGGAGACCTTCACCCGCCCGGCGAAACGCGCGTGCAGCGCCTCGATCAGTTCTACGTCGAGCCCGTCCGAGAAGATCACGAGCTTCCTCGTCGGATCCTCGCCGCGGTCCTTCCACCAGCGGATCGCGGTTTCGGCGCCGTCGAAGGGATCGCCGGAATCAACCCGCAACCCGGTCCAGCCTGCGAGCCAGTCGGGCGCGTTCCGGAGGAAGCCTTCGGTGCCGTAGGTGTCGGGCAGGATGATGCGGAGGTTGCCGGAGTGCTCTTCATGCCAGTCGGCGAGGACCTTGTAGGGCGCCTCGCGCAGTTCCTCGTCAGTGTCCGCGAGCGCGGCGAGGACCATCGGCAGTTCGTGCGCATTCGTCCCGATCGCCTCGATGTCGCGCCGCATGGCAATGCGGCAGTTCGACGTGCCGATGAAGGCATTGCCGAGACCCTCGATCATCGCCTGGACAGCCCAATCCTGCCAAAGGAAGGAATGCCGCCGCCGCGTGCCGAAGTCGGCGATCTTCAGCCCCTCGATCCGGCGCAGACGCTCGATCTTTTCCCAAAGCCGCGTCATCGCGCGGGCGTAGAGCACCTGAAGCTCGAACTTGCCCATCGTGGCGAGGACAGCGCGCGAGCGAAGCTCCATCAGCACGGCCAGCGCGGGAATTTCCCAGAGCATCACTTCCGGCCACTTGCCCTCGAAGGTGAGCTCGAACTGGTCGCCACGGCGTTCGAGGTGGTAGGGCGGCAGGCGCAACGCCTCGAACCATTCCATGAAGCTCGACGAGAACATCTGCCGCTTGCCGTAGAATGTGTTGCCCCTGAGCCAGGTCGACTCGCCGCGGGTGAGCGAGAGCGAGCGGACATGGTCAAGCTGCTCCCTGAGTTCCCCCTCGTCGATGAGCTTCGCCAGGGGGATCGTCTTCGTGCGGTTGATGAGGCTGAAGGCGACCGTCGTGTCGGGTCGGTTCCTCAGCACCGACTGGCACATCAGGAGCTTGTAGAAGTCTGTGTCGATCAGCGACCGGACGATCGGGTCGATCTTCCAGTTCTGGTTATAGACGCGGGTGGCGATATCGACCATTCACGCCTCCAGCCGCACGCCGGCGGCGCGCATCTCGGCGCGGGCCCTTGCAAGAGAGCCGTCGAGGTCGATGGCGCGGCAGGCGCCTTCTAGAACCGTCACCGCGAAGCCGAGCCGTGCGGCGTCGACGGCGGAATAGGCAACGCAGAAATCGGTGGCGAGTCCGACAAGGGTGAGACGGGTTGCGCCGCGCGTGCGCAGGTAACCTTCAAGGCCGGTGGGCGTCCGATGGTCGTTCTCGAAGAAGGCCGAGTAGCTGTCGATGGCGGCGCGGAAGCCCTTGCGGATCACGAGGTCGGCCGGATCGGTGGCAAGCGCGGGATGGAAGGCCGCACCCGTCGTGCCCTGAACGCAGTGCGTGGGCCAGAGGACCTGCGGCCCGTAGGGCATCTCGGTCAGCGTGAAGGGCTGGGCGCCGGGATGGTTCGCCGCGAAGGAGGCGTGGTCCGAAGGGTGCCAGTCCTGCGTCAGGACCTTCACCGGAAACTCGGCCATGAGCGCGTTGACGCGCGGGATGATCTCGTCCCCGCCCGCGACCGCAAGCGCGCCGCCGGGGCAGAAGTCGTTCTGCACGTCGATGACGATGAGGGCATGGGTCGCGTCGCGCATTGTTTCCTCCGCAAGGGCCATTGCGTTGCTAGGATGCACCCGCCCCGAGGTCAATGGCCGCAGTCCTTCCGCCTCACGCGGGCTCTGCTGGAGCCACGCCGTTCGGCCGTTCCCGACGGTCCCCCTGAAAGCCCCGCGATCGGCGCCGATTTCGGCGCATCCAAGCCATCGCCGCCGTCGCTGATGCCGCGTGGCTTGCGGCGCGGCGGTCGCGACCCTATCAGGTTGGCCATGCTGACCGTCGCCGCGCTGTACCGCTTCACCCCCTTTCCCGATCCGGCCGAACTACGCGCGCCCCTGCTCGCCGCCTGCAATGCGGGTGGGGTGCGCGGCTCGATCCTACTTGCACGGGAAGGGATCAACGGCACGATCGCGGGCCCGCGGGAGGGGATCGACGCGGTGCTCGCCCATATCCGCGCCCTGCCGGGCTGCGCCGAGATCGCGTGGAAGGAAAGCACCGCCCCGGCCATGCCGTTCGGCAGGATGAAGGTGCGGCTGAAGCGCGAGATCGTGACGATGGGCGTTGCGGACGTTGATCCGACCCGCGCCGTCGGACGCCATGTCGAGCCGGCCGACTGGAACGCGCTGATCACGGACGAGGATGTCGTCGTCATTGACACGCGCAATGCCTACGAGGTTGCGATCGGCAGTTTCCGGGGCGCGGTCGATCCCGGCACGGCGAGCTTCCGCGACTTCCCGTCGTGGTGGCGTGCGAACGCCAGCCGGTTCGGTAACCGGCGCGTGGCGATGTTCTGCGCCGGCGGCATAAGATGTGAGAAATCCACGAGCTTCCTGCTGCAGGAGGGCGTGGCGGAAGTCTTCCACCTGAAGGGCGGGATCCTGAAGTATCTGGAGGAGGTGCCGGAAGCTGACAGCCTCTGGCAGGGTGGCTGCTTCGTATTCGACGAGCGGGTGAGCGTGGGCCACGGGCTGACGATCACCGGCCACGGGCTCTGCCGCGCGTGCCGGCGGCCCTTCACGGCGCAGGACCGAGCGCATCCGGATTTCGAGGACGGCGTCTCCTGCCCCGCTTGCCGCGACCGTTTCACGGAAGCGGACCGCGCGCGTTTCCGTGAGCGCCAGCGGCAGGTCGCGCTGGCCGACGCCCGGGGTGCGCCGCATTTCGGGCCGGAGGCCGGTCAGCGCCCGAGGAAGGCGAAGAGCTTGTCGAAACGGTCCGGGCCGACACGCGACCAGTCGTAGCCGAGCGAGGCGGCGCGGGCGACGGCCCCGCGATCGCGGCGAAAATCCTCATCGGCGGCATAGGCCGAAAGGCGGTCGCGGAAGGCCGCAATGTCGTGCGGATCGATGATCTCGACCGCGCCGGTCTCGGCACCGATCCGTCCCGCCCCGGCGACGGAGGCGATGACCGGGAGGCCGTGTGCCGCGGCCTCGTAGGTCGATATCGGATCGCCTTCCTCCAGCGAGGGCAGGACCGCAATGTCGGCCCGCAGCAGCTCTTCGGCGACATCGTCGCTGAAGCCGATCGCCGAAACGGTATCGGCATCGAGCACGTCGGAAAAGCGGGCACGGATCGCCGGCTCCACCTCGCCAACGAGCCTCAGGCGCGCACCGGGAGGCGGGCTGCGCCAGGCTTCCAGCAGGAGGTGCGCTCCCTTGCGGACGCAGACGGAGCCCACGAAGACGAAAGTCACCGGTGCGCCGGGCGCGCGCGCGGGGCGGTCCGGAAGGACGGCTGGCACCGAGGTGCCGTAACTCGAGGGGATGACGCGGCTGGCAACGGGCGTTCCCGCGAATGCGTGTTCCGCCGCGGGACTCGGCGCGAAGATCGCGCTGCAGAGCACCTGGCGGAGGTTCTGGATCGCGATCCTCAGATCGGTGATGCCATGCCCGGGAGGCAGGCCGAGCGCATCGTAGGCGGCATCCAGAACCGGCTTTGCCACCGCCATCCGGGTGTTGACGGATTCGGTGACGATGGTCACACCGCGCCGGGCGAGCCGTTCGTAGACGGATACCGGCACCGAGGGCCAGAGATAGGCGATGTCGCCTTCCCCAACCGCGTCGAGATAGCGCCGGTGCAGCAAACCGTCCGCGATTCGCCGGCCGAAGGGAAAGTGCCGGACAACGCGGGGCACCCCCTCGCGTACGGGAAGCCCCGGCGGCATCTGACCGTGAAAGCGGGCGGTGACGAGATCGGCGCGGTAGCCCGCTGCGATCGAGGCGGCGAGGATCGACCGGCAGGTGCGACCCACGCCCACCGTCTCGCAGGGATTGCTCATGAGCGCGCGAATCGGCCTGGCGGGATGAACCCGGACCGAGGGGGGCGCCTTCGGCTTTTCCGGCAGGACGAACTGGCGCGGTGCAGTCACGGACACGGGCGGGCAACCTTCAGGTGAACACACGATAGGCTTACGCCTGATGACAACGGCTGCAAAGTGCGTTCGCCCTTCCGGAGGTGCGCGCCGCCTGCGCGAGGGCCGATGCGATCGGCATGACCTGAATGTTGCCGAAACGGCGACAGGATGCGCCGCTGCGACCGCCCCGCGGTGCGGCGACTGCAGCGCCCCCTTCTGGAGCGGGGGCTGCCCCGGTATGCTTGGTCACGGGCGCGAGGCGGGAAGGATGACGGGATGGACGAAACGACGGGCGGACAGCCGATGAAGAAGGCGCGGCGGCGCGGGCTGAACAGGCTTTCCGGCCTGCGCAACCTCATCGTCGATGCAAAGCGGCTCTGGTATCGCCGGGTCTGGGGCATGGACATCCATCCCACGGCGCAATTCTCGCTTTCGGCGAAGTTCGACCGGACCTTCCCGATCGGTATCCACATCGGACCGCTGAGCTACGTTGCCTTCGATACCCGCATTCTGACGCATGATCGCACGCGCGGGCTCTACCTGCACACGCGGATCGGCGCCAACTGTTTCATCGGCGGATGCAGCCTGATCCTGCCAGGGGTGGAGATCGGCGACAACTGCGTGGTGGGCGCGGGCTCCGTCGTCACGAAATCGGTGCCGCCCCGCTCGATCGTTGCAGGCAATCCGGCAAAGGTGATCCGCTCGGGGATCGAGGTCGGGCCCTATGGCCGCTTCCTCGACGCTGACGCCACAGAGAGCGCCCTGGCCGAACAGGGGCTAACCTGAGCCGATGGCCCGCGCGGCCTTCCTGACCGGCCTCCTCGTGATCCTCGTTGCGGCGGTGGCCGTGTTCCGGCAGGCGCCGGGGCCCGGGGCGCCGCGCGACCGGATCGTGCCTGCGACCCGTCCCGCGCCGGAACAGCTGTCCGTCGTGGCATTTGGCACCAGTCTCACAGCGCGCGCGGTCTGGCCGGCGGAGCTTGGGGCCAGGCTTGCCGGTTGCGGCTTCGCCGCGGCCAGCGTGACCGTCCGGGCGCAGCCGGGTGCGGGTTCTGCCGCAGGCAGGGATCTGGTCGGGGCTGAGGGGCCGGGCCCCTTCAATGTCGCGCTGATCGAGTTCGCCATCAACGATGCGGACCTGATCGACGGGGTGTCACAGGCGGCGAGCCTGCAGAACCATCGGGCGATCATCCGCGCGCTGAGGAGCCGCCACCCTGACATTGCCATCGTGCTGCTGACGACAAATCCGGTGGCCGGACTACAGCGGCTGAAGCGGCCGAAGCTCATGGCCTATGGCGATATCTACGTGCAACTCGCGGCAGGGGAGGGCGTCAGCCTTTTCGACGGCACCGCGCGGTGGCTCGACGAAGGATCGGGGGGCCAGGCCCTCGTGGACGGGCTGCATCCGGAGCCGGGGCTGGAGGCCCGGCTTTACGCGCGGCCGCTGGCCGAGACCGTCGCGCGGATCTTCGGCCGGAGCTGCACACCCTAACATCCGCCTTCGCCCCCGCGCGATCCGATCCCCTCCCCGGCAACGCCCAGGCGGAGGATGGTATCCCCTTGGGGCAACCTGCCGGCACGGACGTGGACGGGGCCCCCGCCGCTCGGCCGGGGCGGCCGGTCCCGTGGCGGCTCAGACGCCACCGGACGAGCGCGGCCCGGACCGGTGCCGACCGGCATGTGGGTGGCGCCGTCCCGCAAGACGGGAAAAAGGCCATGATCACACTCTCCGCCCTCACGATCGACCAGAGACAGGCTGGCGGCGACGCCCCGGCGCCGAACCTCGGCTCGGTCACGCTGGCCAGCTTCAGTGCCGACCGGGTGATCTTCGACAGCGGGGCGGGCTTCGGGCTCGCCGAGGCCGAGATACAGCTCTCCGGCACCGCCACGGCGGGCGAGGTGGTGCAGGCGCGAGCCCTGTCGCTCGACGATGGCGGCGCGACCACCACGGCCTGGGCGGATGTCGCCACAGCGGACGTGGGCGGGCTCTGGTCAGGCACGATCACGGCACCCCGCAGCGCCTCGTGGTTCCGACCCGAGGTCAGGCTCAAGGCGCATCCGGCGGTGGCGGCGCAGGGCGCGCATCGCTTCGGGGTGGGGCACGTCATCGCCATCTGGGGCCAATCGGAACCGGACCGCATCATCTCGGCCTTCCACAACACCACCACACCGCCTGCGGTGAGCGACCCGGAGGCGATCCAGATCCTCCATGGCGCGGCTGCGACGCCTGCGCGGCACTTCGTGACGAACGCCGCACCGCTCACTGCAGGTGCGGCGGCGCTGGCGGCAACACTGATCGCGGAACGGCCGGGAGAGAAGTTCGCCGTGATCTTCCACACGGTTCCAGGCACCGATCCGCGCGAACTGGTGGACGACGCGAACCCGGGCAGGTCCTGGGCTGCCGACAGGGCGCTGCATGACTTCGCCACCGCCGATGGCCAGCATGTGGGCCTTGCAGCGATGTCGTGGTTCGCCGCTCCGGGCAGCCTCGGCGCCGCCTATGGCGAGGCGATGTTCCCGCTATTCGCGGGCAAGACCATCGCGGGGGTGCCGGTCACCTTCCCGGCGACGATCAGCTACGGTGCAGGACTGAGCTATCATGCCGACCACTGGTTCGGAGAGCTCTACGACTACACGAGGACGCGCTGGGTGCCCTATGGGCCTCATCGCTTCGACATCGATGCCGACATGCAGGATGCCACGCATGTCCTGGGCGGCGCGGTGCAGAGCAACCTCGCCAACAAGCAGGCAGCGCGGCAGAGCTGGCGGGCCATGCTGGCGCTGCCGGCGGCAACCATGTTCCTGCCCACGGCCGTGGAGCCCGTGACCTACGTCAACGGCGTCGACGACGGTGCCGGCAGCTGGACCGACTTCTCGCACCCCGCCGGAAACACGCTCGACGGGATTCAGGCCTGGGCCCGGCTGACGGCCCACGCGATCCTGCGCTCGACCGGGCTTTCAACCTGGGCCGTTCCAACCTTCGACCAATCGCTCTGGGAGTCGACAGGCGCCTGGGTGGAAGTCTGGTCATCCTCCGGGTCGGTCACGACGACGCGGCGCGCGCGGGGGGAGCCGGCACTCGGCTCCGGCCTGTCCCACTGGACCGAGGTCATGGGCTTCCAGATCAACGGCGCACCGGCGCGCAATGCCCAGATCGTCGCCGGAAGGGTGCGGGTCTTCCCCAATGCCGGCACCTTCACCTATGCCGATGCGATCCAATACGGCGAGGGTGGCGCGACGGGCATGATCGCTTTCCCGGAGGACCATGTCGCCGCGACCTGGAAGAACCTGCCAATCGTCAATGTCGGTGCGGCGGGGGTTGACGGAATCCCTGTCGCACCCCTTCCCGCCGCCGCGACGCTTGCCAATACGCTGCCGGCCGCCGCGCAGCCTTTCACCACCAGCGCGACCGGACCCTATTTCCTCGATCCTGCCAACGTGCCCGCGGGAACGGCGCAGATCACCTTCGCCGCGCGGTTCCGGCTTGCGGCGCTGCCGCCGACGGGCAGCTACATCCTGTTCGCGCAGTCGGGCGGGAGCTTCGACGTGGAGATACTCAACAATGGCAGCCTGAGGGTGAACATCCGCGACAGCGCCGCCGTCAAGGTCCTGAACAATGCCCTCGTCTCCGCCGGACTGGGCGGCGGCATCTGGTACGACCTCGTCTGCTCGGCCGATCACGTGGCAAAAGTCTGCCGGTTGCAACTGAACGGCGCGCTCATTGCCACGTTACCCTTCTCTGTTGCCGGCACGGGTCTCTTCGCCAGCAGCCGAGCGTTGAGTTTCCTCGCGCGCAACAACGGGACGCTGCAGTATGTCGGCGCTGCGGAAACATTGCGCGCCTGGCTGACTGCGACTGCTGCGGGGGACGCGCCGGCGACGACGCCCCACAAGAGCATCGCGGGGCCTGCGTCCCTTGCCAACGCCGATCCGTGGAAACTCGGCGCGAACGCGACATGAAGCCGTAAGAGTGAAATGCAGCAGGGGCCCGCCGGGCCCCTGTTTTCCGTTCCTCGCGGCGGAGCGGCACGATCGCCGGATCACCAGAGCGCGACGATATCTGTCGCCGTCGTCCCCGTGGCGTTGACCCGCGCCGTGCGAACGGGCAGGACGCTGCCCGCCTGGACATTGCGGAAAACGACGGTCTGCCCGCCCGCCAAACGCGCCGCGACGTCGCCGGTCTGGCCGATGAAGAGCGCACGCGGAAGGACCGCAAGGTCTGTCGCGTCGCTGGGAACCACGGCTGCGGCATCGCGCGCCGGCGCCGTCAGGCTGGTGGGATAGTCGGAAAACTTGTCCATCTCTGTCTCCTGTTCGAGCCTCTGCCCTGTGCGGCCGAGACGTCGCAGGCGTGCTTCCTGCCCGGCCGGCCGGAGTCATCGTCTCTGTCGCCAAGGCGGAAAGGCGGCCGATGGGGCCACCTTCCAACCGCGCAACAATGACGTCAGGCCGGTTAACATTGCCGCACACAACCGTACGGTGAGCATTGTTTCTCTCCAAGTTTCGGATGATTCCGTTTTCGGCGGATTCGCGCCGTTTTGGTCAAAACTTACTTAACGGAAACCCGCCAATTCGGTGCCTTTGACACATGACGACGCCAATTGCGCCGCATCTTCGCCACGTTGTCCCGCATTGTTGAGAGCATCGATACACTCTCGATCAAGGGAACACGCTAATGAAACTTGCGCGCTCACTCGCGTTGTTGGGGCTGAGCACTGCGCTTGCGGGATCGCAGGCCCTTGCAGCCGACTACTTCGTCCAGGCGATCACACCCGGCGCGGTCTCGGGAACACCGCTTGCCGTCATCACGCTCCAGTCGGGCGGCGAAAGCGCGCCCTCGACCGGGGTTCCGCCCGTACGGGTCGTTGCCAAGCAGTCGGAGCGGATCGGCAAGTGGGTCAAGGTACGGAAGGAGAAGGGCAGCGAGGAGACGTCGCCCGAAATCGTCACGACCGATGAAACGGCCGCACCCGAGGCCTCCGACATGAGCGGGAGCGACGGCAACGCCGAAGTGGCGTCGTCGGGCGACGCCGGCCTGAGCGAGGGCGGAGCACTGATCGACTCGGAGGGGACGACCGAGGGATCCACGGCACTTGGCGAATCCGCGACCGCGGCGGCCGACACGACGGCCGATACCCCGGCTCCCACGCCCACCACCACGACGACTGCGCCGGTGACCACGGCACCGGCAACCACGCCGACGACCACTACCACTGCGCCAGTGCCCACCGCGCCGACCACGAACCTCGTCGCCCCGGCCAGCACGTCCGGCGTTGCCGTGCCGCCGGGCGCCCAGATCTGGAAGAACTTCGACTCGCTGATGACATCGGGCAAAGTCACCGGCGGGGACCGGATTTTCCTGCTCGACGGCTATCACGGCCAGATCCTCGTGCGGGACAAGAAGTTCACCTCGACCGTGACGATAGCTCCGGCCGCGGGCGCGGTGGCCCATGCCGATTCGGTCCTGGTGATGAACTCGTCGAACGTCCACATCCAGGGACTCAAGGTTTGGCCGCGGTCATCCAACGCCGGGAACGGCGCGCTTGTCCGCACCTACTCGAGCGCCAGCAACATCGCGTTCACCGGCCTTGACGTGCGCGGCATCGCGACAGCCGGAAACTATTCGAGCTGGACCGCGACCGACTGGAACAACTACCAGCGTACCGGCTTCCAGGTCGACGGACCCAACATCACGGTGGCGCGCAACCGGGTCACGGGGATCTTCAACGGCATCATCATGCTGGGAAAGAACGCGCTGCTGGAAGCGAACATCGTCGATGGCTTCTCCGGCGACGGGATGCGGGCCCTGGGCGACAACTCCGTCGTGCGCGGCAACAAGGTGCAGAACTGCCATCAGGTGAACGGTAGCCACACGGATGCCTTCCAGGCCTGGACCAACGGCCCGACCGGCAAGGTCGGTACAGGGACGCTTAGGAACGTCACGATCGAGGACAACAAGATCTTCGAGTTCGTCGGAACGCGCAGTCCAATTGCTTGCAAGCTGCAGGGTATCAGCCTGTTTGCCGGCGTGTACGACAACTTCGTGATCCGCAACAACGTGATCTCGACGACGGCCTACCACGGCATCACGATCGCCGGCGGTCAGAACAGCCAGATCGTCAACAACACCGTTGTCCACGCCTTCGGCACGGCGGGTGTCTATCCCTGGATCCGTGTCTCGGCGAACCGCGACGGCAGGCCATCGCTCAACGTGACGGTGGCAAACAACATGACCACGTCGTTGAAGGTGAACCAAGACGCGACCAAGGCCATCGTCGCGACCAACAACGTGGTCGTGACCAATGCCTCGAACGAGTTCGCCGGGGTGAGCAAGCAGGATTTCAACCTGAGGTCGGGTTCGAAGGGCGTTGACGCTGGCATACCGGCCTTGGCCCCGAAGGATGACATCGTCGGTGCGGCGCGGCCGAAGGGCAAGGCGCCGGACGCAGGGGCCTACGAGAACTTCTGATCCCGCACGGGTTGCGCGACGATCGGCCCCGCCGGACAAACCGGCGGGGCCTTTGCCATGCCGTGTCAGATTTCGGACCCAGCCACCTGGCGGAGCATCCACCAGCTTCTGACCAGCCGGAGCCGGATCAGGGTCGCGGCACCGCGCAGACGCTCCCCCGCCCCGTTCAGGCGCGGACTGAAGAGGATTTTCGGCAGATGCGGCAGCCAGCTCGCCGCCATTGCCAGGGCGCGGGCGAACCAGAGCAGCCGACCCGTCGGCCCGGGATGGGCCTGTCTGTGCAACGCATACATCTCGCGGACGATGCGCCGCCATTTCCGCACGAGCGCGGGCCAGTTGGACCGCGTGGGATGGGCGACCCGCATGCCTTCGTCAAGCGCCAGCCGGTATCCCATCGCCCGCGCCCTGAAGCACCATTCCGCATCCTCGGACAGGCCGTTGGTGAACGGTCCCACGGCCTCGAACACCGTCCGCGTGGTTACGAGATTGGCGGTGACGGAAAACCCCTTCCGTTCGATGTAGTCCTTGTAATTGAAGGCGAACACGGTTTCGAATGCCTCCGCCCCCGAGCGCGGGGGCGGCGTCTCGTCGAAGACGTCGATGGCACCGCCGACGATGTCGGCGCTTCCGGCTGCCCGCCGCGCTGCCGCGAGCCAGTCGGGCTGAGGCACGCAGTCAGCGTCGAGGAAGATGATCGCTTCCGCGCGGCTTTCCGCCACCCCCCTGTTGCGGGCGCGCGCCGCGCCCTTGCCGGGCTCCGTCACGAAACGCACATCGGGGTTCGCGGCCTTCGCCTGGTCCAGAGGTTCGGTTGAACCGTTGTCGACGACGACGACATCGACGCCCGCCCTGTCCTGTGCCCGCAAGGCATCGAGGCACCGGCCCAGCCGCGCGGAATCGTTGTAGTGCGGAATGATGACGACATAGCCGACGTTCATGACCGATGCGATTCTCCCCTGACGCATCCTCCTGCCATGGCAGTGCCGTTCAACTGAACCCCTCTTTCGCCACAGCGCAACGATCCTCGCCCTTCTGCCTTACCTTTGCCTGAATTCGCTTCCCTGACCGTTGACTATCAGTCAACAAAAAGCCGCATTGGCCAAGATCATCCTCAGGTTGCAATGTTGATTTCAATCGGAAGTTGATTCGACCTTCGATTCAACGAAAAAATGGAAAAAAGATGGCATTGGGATGGCGCAGTGTGGCGGCGCTGTGGTAGAAAAAAGAGGGAAGGTGTTCGTGTGCCGACATTCGGGAAGTGAAGGGGTAAAAATGCTTGCTAAGACAAAGATCGTAGCCGCGATGGCAGGTGTCGCGCTTACGGCGGCCGCATCGGCGGCAAATGCCTATGTGATCGACTTCACGAAGGCGTCTACGGGTCATTCCGGGTCGCTGTTCCAGGGGGCCGTGACATGGCACCTCTCGTCGAGCGGCATCCTCAACAACTCTCAATCCTTCGACGGCAACCCGACGCCAGCCGGCACGGGGCTGTCCTTCGAAACCGACGGTTACGGTGTCGGCCGCAACGATGACGAAATCTCGACGTGGCCGAACCGCTACGAGTGGATTGACATCACCTTCAGCGCGCCGGTGCTGATAGATGCGATCTACTTCCTCGACCTGTTCCGCTCCGCAGACGGGTCGTCGCTCGAAGTGGGCAAGGCATCCATCAACGGCGGCAACCCGCTGATTACCCTCGCTGCCACGGATACCGCCGGAACGGGCGCATCCGGGTTCGTCGGCACCACCTTCGGGCCCGTCTTCGCGTCGGTGATCCGGTTCACGGTGCTGGCATCGAACGATGGGTATGGCGTTGCCGATGGGGCTCTTGCAGGCATCGGAATCGCCCCGGTTCCGGTTCCCGCAGCGGGCGTGATGCTGCTCGGCGGACTTGCCGGACTTGGCGCGCTGCGCCGCCGCCGCAAGGCGGCCTGATCTGGCAGACCTGGAATTGGAAAGGCCGGGCGGGTGCCCGGCCTTTGCTTTTGCGTCTGTCTTCGCGCCAGTTACCCGAACGTCCGGCCGGCGCTTCTAGCGCGGCCCTGCAGGATGGAGTCAGGCGTAGCTGCCGTAGGAATAGCCCACCGAATCGTCCGGATACCGGCATTTGTTCAGCACGACCCCAAGCACATTCGTCAGTTGGGCCAGTTCCTTTTCGCAAAGGTCGATGTTCGACAGGGTCGTGCTCTCGGCCGCTGCGATAAGAAGCGCACAATCGACGTTGCCCAGAAAGCCGACGTTATCGTCCGTCGCCAGCATCGGCGACATGTCGAATAGCATGATGTCCGGTTGCCAGCGCCGCTCGATCGCGTCCAGCGCCTCGCGCGTTCCGACGCTTTGCAGAAGTTCCGCGGGATGGGGCGCAGGCGTGGCGTTCATCGCCAGCACGAGGTTCTCGCCCATCCGGACAGCGGCATCCTCGAAGGCCGCGGAGCCGTCGAGGACTTCGTGCATCGACCTACCGGGAGAATGTCCGACGGTCCGGTGCAGCGAGGGTCGCCGGAGGTCGAGGTCGATCAGCATGACCTTGAGGTCCTTCTGCCGCGACAGGCTGAGCGCGAGGTTGAGCGCAACAGTGGTCTTCCCGCAGGCGGCGCCCGGCGAGGTGACGGAGAGCCGAGTCCAGCCCTTTTCCTTCATCAGCCGGATCGTGCGGGAACGAAGCATGTCATACGGTGTCGCGTCCTTGTTGCCGGCAAGGGCAGTAATGCGGTGGCGGAGCGCCTTGCCCGGCGACAGCGTCACCTCGGGCAGGGAAGTCCAGGCACCGGCGCTGCGTGCATCCGCGGGCGCCACCTTCTCGCGTACGACTTCCGGAACCCCGAGCGCCGCGCGACGCATCTCCCGCGCCTTCGCCAGTGCTGCTTCGAGTTTCTCCATCTTCTCAGTTACTCCTGCCCCTTGCGAACGACGGTGATGGACGGATCCTGAGCCGTCACAACCGGATACCCAGCTTTGTCATGACCTTGCCAAAGAGGACGTCGAGCGGCTGGTAATAGGCATGCACCGCATAGACGATCGCCGGAATCCCTATTACCGCAACAAGCAGCATCGCGGCGAAGCCGGACCGGCGCATCATCGTCTCGGACGGCGTCCGCATGTAGGGGATCGTCGCGATCGGCGTGATGCCAAAGGCATTGATCAGATCCTTGGGCCGCCTGACGGCGCGGTTGAGAAGCTCCATCAGAACGATCACCGCGATCCCAAGCCCGGCACCGGCCACGACGCCGCCGCCCGCGATGAGCATGCGGTCGGGTTTCACCGGGCGGTCAGGCACCGTTGCGGCATCAACGACCGAGATGCGTTCCCCCTTCGACCGGATTTCGATCTGCTCGCCAGCGGAAGCCTGGGCCTGGCGCGCTACCGCCGTGTTGTACTGCTGCTGGACGTTCGTATAGTCGCGGTTCAACGCATCAAGCGCGATCTGGTTCGCCGGCGTGCGGTCGATCGAATCCTTCAGAACGGCCAGTTGCTCGAGCAGTTGCTCGCGCTGCGCCTCGAGCGCACCAATCTGTGTGTCCAGGCTCGCAAGCTGGATGTCGAGCGGGGACATCTGCGTGCTTGCGACCCCGGCGGGAAGCTGCTGGGCCTTCACGATCTCCTCGAGCTGGTCGATCTGGGCCTGGAGTTGCCTGACCTTGGGGTTCGTCGGCGAATAGGTCGCCGTGAAGGTGTTCATCTGCTGGCGAAGCTGCGCGAGTTGCTGCGCCTCGGGCGTCTGGTTTGCCGTGGAGCCGGTGATCTGGCCCGTCGCGTTGAAGAGCGCGATCATCTGCTGCTTCTGATCCTTCAGAAGGGAAATGTCACGCTCGGCCGTGGCCAAAGTGTTCTGCAGGAGCGTCTGCTGGCCGAGCCGGTATTGCAGCGTGTTCGGCAGCGCGTCGGCGTTCTGGTTCTGGAAGTCGAGGATCTTGGCGCTCATTGCATCGAGCTCGCCTGAAAGGCGCTTCACTTCCTGGTCGAAGAAATCCACCGTCGTTTCGGCGCGTTCCGTGCGCGTCGCGACGTCCTCGTTCAGGATGAGCGTCACGTATTCGTTAACCACGCCGGCGACGACCGGCCCGCTTTCCCCCTCGAACTCGACGGTCATGATGGTGGCCTGACCGCGACCTGCGCTCTTCGTGATCCTGGTGTTCTTGCGCATCGCCCCGACGATGTCGTCCGGGGTCATTTTCGCCATATCCTTGAAGACTTTGAGCCGCTGCGCGATGTCCAGAAGGTTGGTCCGGGTCATCAGGCGGTTTTCGATGGTCTGCAGCTTTTCCAGCGCCTGCGCCTGAACGGTCGGCGCGGCCAGCGCCCCGGGGATTTGCGAGCTCTCGACGAGAAGGACCGAATTCGCCCGATAGACCGGCGGCAGCAGGAACGCCGCCGCGATCGCCGCGGCCGAGACCAGCGCGAAGATGATGATGAAATAGGGCAGCCGCCGCAGGAACACCGCGAAGTAGAAAGACAGGTCCAGGTTCATTTGCGCTTCTCTTCCTCGGCCGCGATCTGTGCGGCAAAGAATACCCCATCATCGAGCACGGATTGAACCACGTGTTCGTCAACATGGTGGTTATCCATGCTCCAGGCATAGAGCAATGCCATGTCGCAGAGCTGGTTGACCAGACGCGGCACCCCGTGGGTGGAGCGATAGATCATCCGCGCGGCGCCTTCGGTGATTTCCTCGCCTGTGCCGCCGGCGGCCCTGAGCCGGTGGCCGATCAGATCCACCACCGCGTTCTCGTCAAGCGGGAGGAGATGAAAACTCGCGGCGATCCGCTGCGCAAGCTGGCGCAGCGCCGGGTCAAGCACCATTTCCCGAAGCTCGGGCTGGCCGACAAGGACGAGTTGTATCACCTCGTCCTTGCCGGAGTTGATGTTGGTAAGCATGCGCAGTTCTTCGAGGCTCTCGGGCGACAGGTTCTGCGCCTCGTCGAAGATCAGCACGACGCGCCGGCCCGAGGCGTATTCGTCGATCAGATAGTCCTGCAGCTTCTGGAAGAGCTGCACGTAGCCCACGTTCGGGTCGAAACTGACGCCGAGCGAGTTCAGGACCCACTGGATCAGTTCGCCCCGCCCGCCCTGGGCGTTGGAAATGAGCCCGACTGTGACCTTGTTTCCAAACTGGCGCAGAAGTTCCCGGAGGAGCGTGGTCTTCCCGCAACCGACGCCCCCGGTGACAAGCGTGATCGGTGCGCGGCTGAGGATGCCGAACTCCAACACCGAATAGGCGCGCCGGTGCTGCGGCGACCAGAACAGGAAATCCGGATCCGGCACGAGCGTGAAAGGACGCTCGCGGAACCCGAAGAAGTCCATGTAGAAGCCGACGCTGCTCTGGTCGTCCGTTGCTGGCTCCACGGCCTTGTTCATCCACAATCCACTTCTCACGCGGCGGGACACCTTCCCGACACCCGTCCGCCACGGATCAATCTACCCCGGTCAGCCCGGAATCTCGCAGGCCAAATGGTCACATAACTTCGGCAACTTGATGGCGTCCGCCCCAGCCGGCAACCTCAAACCCACGGCAGTTCTTACATGGGAGTCGAATCGTTGTCTCGCCAGATCGTCCGCGCCGGCGCCTCTGCGGCACAAAAGCGGACTTCAGGGCCACTGTTGCTTGGCAAGAAACGGACGACACCGACGCCCTCCGGAATTGGGCGGTTTCTTGCACACAAACGAACCTCGGTTTCGTGACGCCGCAGCAAAAAGGGCACAATTTCCAAATGTTCGTTCCTCCGTATCCCATAAGATGCTAAGAACCTCGGGCGGATGTGGGTGCATTCGCGGAATCGCAGTTTTCGTCGTGCGCCGGACAGCGGCGCCAGTTTCGCCGGGTTGAGTGTCAGTGATCGCGGTCGTGACCGGAACAAGGGTATGACTCTTCAGCTCCATGACCCTTCCGAAGACTTTGGCATGGCCAGCGCTCCCATGGGCCCCGTAGACTTCCCAAGACGGCGCGGGATCTACCGCAATTTCGGGAAGCGCTTGCTGGACTTGTCGGCGGTCCTCTTCGCCAGCATCATCGTTATTCCGCTGATCCTGCTGCTTGCCGTCGCCGTCGCTCTGGACGGTTCGTCTCCGTTCTACTGGAACGACCGCGTGGGGCGCGGTGGGCGGACCTTCCGGATGTTGAAGCTCAGGACCATGGTGCCGAACGCCGACACGATGCTGGAACGGTATCTTGACCGGAACCCCGAGGCGCGGCTCGAATGGAACAGCACTCAGAAGCTGAAGTCCGACCCGCGCATCACCGGAATCGGACGTTTCCTGCGTAAGACCTCGCTCGATGAACTGCCGCAGTTGTGGAACGTCTTCATCGGCGACATGTCACTGGTCGGACCAAGGCCCATGATGCCGTCGCAGCGGACGCTCTATAGTGGTCTGGCCTATTACGCACTGCGGCCGGGGATCACCGGCCCATGGCAGGTGTCCGACCGCAACGAGGTCGAGTTTTCGAAACGTGCCGATTTCGACAGGGAGTACGAGGCCACGATCTCGCTGATGAACGACCTGAGGTTGCTTGTTGCGACCGTCCGCGTGGTGATCAGGGGAACGGGCTATTAATTTGACGTAGCCTGCGTTGTCGGGCACAACGCATCGGCAAGTTGACGTGGGGGCGTTCGCCGGCCAGAGACCCGCGACGCAAGCGGGCGCATGGCCGGGGGCATCGAGGAAGACGGATGGCTCTACGCAGGTTCCTGACGACGGTCACGCTCGCCGCCGCGCTTGGGCTGCTTGTGGCGTGCGATTCGGCAAAGGAGCGCGCCGAAAAACATTTCGAGGCAGGTCTGGAATATATTCAGGCGGGCGATGTCGATCGTGCCCTGGTGGAGTTCCGCAACGTATTCCAGCTTGACAGCACCCACCGCGAGGCGCGCCGCGCCTATGCGGAGGCCGAGCGCGGCCGCGGCCGACTGCGCGAGGCCTTCGCGCAGTACCTCCGACTGGTCGAGCAATATCCCGACGATCACGGCGGGCAGATCGCGCTGGCGGAAATCGGCGCCGAAGCCGGCGACTGGAAGACTGCGCAGCGCTATGCCGGCGAAGCCCTGAAGCGGAGCCCGGGCGATCTCGCTCTGGAAGCGATCCGGACTGCGGCCGACTACGCGATCGCGGCGGAAGCCAATGATGCCGGCGCCATCGTGGAGTCCTCGCGGCGGGCGCGGGAACTCCTCAAGGAGTTGCCGACCAGCCTACTCCTGCACCGGGTTGTCATCGACGATCTCATCCGCGCGCAGGATCATGACCAGGCGCTTGCCGCAATCGATACCGCGCTCAAGCTTGCGCCCAAGGACCGCGCCCTCTATGCCCAGCGCCTGTCGATCCACGCCGCGCTAGGCGATGACGCGGCGGTCGAGGCCGGCCTGATCGACATGGTCGCACGCTTCGACGACGCACCCGAGATGGGGCAGGCCTTGGTCCGCTGGTACGAATCCAAGGGCCAGATCGACAAGGCAGAGGCCTTCCTCAGAAGCCGCGTCGCCCCCGGTGCGCCGGATCAGGAGCCGGCGCTGCAGCTGGTCCGCTTCCTCTCCGAGACGCGTGGCGCCGAGGCCGCCGTTGCCGAGCTCGACCGCGTGATGGCCGAAGGCGCGACTTCGCCCGTCTATCGCGCCGCGCGCGCCGGTTTCATCTTTGACCTTGGCCGCCGGGACGAGGCGATCGCCGAGATGCAGGCGATCCTGGAGACCGCCGAACCCTCGCAGGAAACCCGGCGAACGAAGGTCGGGCTCGCGCGGATGCTTGCGGCCACGGGCAATGCGGTCGGCGCCCGTTCACTCGTGGAGGAGGTTCTGAAAGATGACGGAGGCGACGCCGAGGCTCTGAAGCTGAAGGCGAACTGGCTCATCCTCGACGATCAGGTCGGCGAGGCGATCGCCATCCTGCGCCGCGCCTACGACAACAACCCGCAGGACGCCGGCATCCTGACGCTGATGGCACAGGCCTACGAGCGTGACGGAAACCGCGATCTGATGCGCGAGTCGCTGTCGCTCGCGGTGCAGGCGTCCAACCGGGCGCCTGAGGAAACTCTGCGGTATGCGCAGCTTCTCGCCTCGGAACGCAAGCTGATCCCGGCCGAGAGCGTCCTTATCGAGGCGTTGCGCATCGCGCCCGGCAACGTCTCGCTGCTGATGCCGCTTGGCCAGATCTATGTCGAGATGCAAGACTGGCCGCGAGCCGAAACTGTTGCGGCCGAGCTTGAGGTGCAGGCCGATCCCGCGGCGCGACCGGCGGCCCAAACCCTGCGGGCCGCAATCCTTGCGGGTCAGGAGAACACCGATCGTGC
Source organism: Albidovulum sp. (assembly GCF_041919395.1). Lineage (NCBI taxonomy): Bacteria > Pseudomonadati > Pseudomonadota > Alphaproteobacteria > Rhodobacterales > Paracoccaceae > Albidovulum > Albidovulum sp. The sequence continues at coordinate 34,984 of NZ_JAYRTX010000009.1, read as the reverse complement.
GATCGGCTATCTGCAAGGGCTCGTCACCGAGGGCAAGGGCGGACTGGACGCGAAGATCGCGATCCTGCGTACCCACCTCGCGAACGGGCAGAACGCCAAGGCGCTCGCCTATGCCGCGAGTCTCGTGGCCGAGAACCCCGACGACCCCGACCTGCGCTTCGTCGATGGTTCGGTGCGGGCGCTCACCGGCGACATCGCCGGCGCGGAAGAGCGCTATCGGGGGCTTCTCGCAGAGGACAAGACCCGGGTGGCGGCGTGGATGGCGCTGTCGCGCGCGATCCTGAGCGACCCCGACCGCTTCGACGATGCCCATGCAGTCATTGACGAGGCGTTGGCTGCGGTACCGCAGTCGGGTGAACTGAAATGGGCCAAGGCCGGTTTCCTTGAGCGCAAGGGGGACCTCGATGGAGCGATCGCCATTTATGAGGAACTCTACCGCGAGAACAGCGCCAATCCGGTGATCGCGAACAACCTGGCGAGCCTGCTGGCCTCGCACCGGACGGACCCCGACAGCCTTGCCCGCGCCGAGGTGATCGCGCGTCGCCTGCGTGGCAGCGATATGCCGCCGTATCAGGACACCTACGGCTGGATCGCCTATCAGCGCGGCAACTACGACGACGCGGTGAAGGAACTGGAAAAGGCCGTTCAGGGGCTTGGCGAGGACCCTCAGGTGCGCTTCCACCTTGCCATGACCTACCTGAAGCTGGGCCGCGAGGCCGAGGCGCTCAAACAGTTCAACGAGGCGCTCGCCCGGGTGGAGGAGACCGATTCGCGGCCGTTTGTGGCTGCGGCGCGGCAGGAAAAAGCCTCACTGGAGGCGAATGGTGTCGAGGTTGGAAACTGACCCCGGTGGCTGTTGCCCAAGGGGCACGAAATGGTGCCCGGCCCGCGTTGTGCAGAGAGGTTCGGAAACTAACATTTTGATTTCCCGCGCCCCGGGCTTAGGCTTCCTACGATTCGAATATGACTGAGGAACTGAAATGTTCAGAGCTCTCGCTGGTCTCCTCCTCGCCGTGCTGCTTGTGCCGGCGGCCTGGGCGCAAAGCGGTTATCGCATCCAGCCCGGCGACGTGTTGCAGATGGAGGTCCTGGAAGACCCGAGCCTCAACCGCAGCCTTCTCGTCCTGCCCGACGGAAGCGTCAGCCTGCCGCTCGTGGGCACCGTGCAGGCCACGGGCAAGAGCGTGGAATCGATGCGCAACGCGATCTCGGCCGCGCTGGCGTCGAACTTCGCCTCGCCCCCGACGGTCTTCCTCTCGGTGGGCCAGCTCAACCCCGTGACCTCGGCCGTGAACGCAGCCCAGGCACAGGCGGTGGCCGCGAATGTGCGGCCCTACGGCACGGTAGCGGTCTACGCGGTCGGCGAGTTCAATACCCAGGGCCGGCTCGACATCCAGTCGGGTACGACGCTCCTGCAGTTCCTGGCTGAAACCGGCGGTCTGACCCGGTTCGCCGCGACCAAGCGGATCCAATTGCACCGTCCGGACAAGAAGACGGGTTTGGAAACCGTTTACAACTTCAACTACAAGGCCATTCAGGCCGGAGCCAAGGCCCCGGTGATCGTGTTGCGGGACGGTGACGTGATCGTGGCGCCGGAGCGCAAACTCTTCGAATAAAGGCGGATACGGTGGGGACGAGCAGAACAACGATCGCGACAATCGCGACGCTTTCGACAATCTGGCCCGGTATGGCGCTCCCCCAGGGGAGCGCCGGCACATCTGTGACGGGCTATACACCTCCGGGCACGACGGCAACCACGACGGCGGGCACCACAGCCGGGACCGCGGCCCAGCCGGCCACGCCGACCCAGGGTGGCCTGCAGGTGGACATCGGGGTCAGCTCAAAGCTCACCGTCGATGACAATTTCCAGCTCCAGCCGAGCAGCGCCGGTACCTCTACCATCTGGGACAACACGCTGACCTTCGGCCTCTCGAACGTGACGGGAGTGCAGGATCTGACCGTGAACGGCTCGGGCGTGTTTCGGTACGGCGACATTCCAGGCCGCTCGCTTTCGGGGTTCGAAGACCCCAACCTGCGCTTCCGCTACAGGCTCGACGGGGTGAACAGCCAGTTGACCCTTACCGGTCGCTACCGCCATGTCGATCGGGAATTCCTCGACCCGTTCCAGATCGAACAGGAAGAAACGAACGCCGGTGCCTTCTATTCCGGCGGCGGCACGATGACGATCCGCAACGCAGGCATGTCCTATGTCACCGGCCTCAACGATCCCTTGACCTTCACGCTGAGCCTCAGCCACGACGAGAAGGATTATGACGCCGCGGCGCTTGCCGCGAACGCCCGGCTTTTCGACACCAAGAACGATGATGTGAACGCAACCGTCGCGCTGAAGGTGTCGCCGGTCACCAGCCTCCGGTTCAACGCGGGTTACGCGCACTACACCGCCGAAGACACGCCGCAGACGGACCGCACGACGACCGACTATTCGATCGGCGTGGTCCAGGACATCAACCCTGTGCTCCTCCTCGACGCTCGCCTCGGTGTCACCGAGGTTGAAACCGACACGCTGACGGGCACAACCCAGCGCGACGGCGTGACGGGGGCCGTCACCCTGACCCAGACGCTCGCGAACGGCACGGCGTTCCTTGCTGTCGACTCGACGGTCAACCAGAACGGCGCGCGCGAGACGTTCCGTTTCGGCCGCAATCTCCAGCTTCCGCTCGGCACCTTCTCGGGTTCGCTCGGCGCCACCCACGCCCCGAGCGGAAACACCTATGCCGTGGCAGCACTCGCCTACAGCCGGCAGCTCAAGTCATCGAACGTCTCGGTGTCGCTGAACCGCGCGGTCAACACGAACAATTCCAGCGAGGACGTTCTCGATACCCGTCTGACGGTCGCCTACGGCTACGACATCAACAACAATTCTCGGCTCAATTTCTCGGTGAACTGGGGTCGCTCGGAAAGCGCCGGGATCGGCGCCGCGCCGACGATCGAGCGGACGACCCTGAGGGCGGCCTACACCCATGACCTGACCCAGGACTGGGCGCTGACCGGAGGGGTTCTTCTGCGCCACCGTTCGGATTCCTCGGCGCCGGGCGACGCGCAGTCGAACTCGGTCTTCGTCACGCTCGGCCGCACGTTCAGTTTCCGCCCGTGAAACGGTGGCGGCGGCCTGGCCTTTTCGGTTCCGTCCGCGAAACACGTGTGCCTTTCCGCGGACTTGTGACCAGGCAGGCGCCGAAACCGGTCGCCACGCTGACGTTCTTCCCCTAGATTTGCGCCCGTTCGATCCGCGTGAGTAGCCTTCAGATGAGCCAGTCCACCAGCCCCGGCGGGTCCGACGCCCTGAGGTTCAGCGCCGTGAAGCCGGCGGGCTTCGTGCTCTTCGTGCTCCTGATCCTCGTCTCGCTGCCCATCTTCTGGATCGGGCATGTCTCGTTGGCCCTTGCCTGGTCCACCGCGGAATACAGCCACGGGCCGCTCATCCCGCTCATCTCGCTCTACCTCTTCCTGCGCGAGTTGCGGCGGATGCCGCCGCCGGCGCCCGAGGTGCGGCTCCGCTGGCCGGGACTTGTCGTCGTGGCCGGTGCGCTGGCACTCGCCGGCCTCGGCAATCTCATGCGGGTGCCGGACATCGTCACCTATGCCTTCATCCTCTGGGTCGCCGGCGTGGTCCTGACGATGTTCGGCTGGAGTCGCGGTCGGCTCCACATGTTGCCGGTCTTTCACCTGATCTTCATGCTTCCGCTGCCGCAGGTGCTCTACTGGAAGCTGACGATCTTCCTGCAGTGGGTCTCCTCGGCGCTGGGCGTCTGGTTCCTGAGTCTCGGCGGCGTGGCCGTCTTTCTCGAAGGTAACGTGATCGACCTCGGGGTCTACAAGCTTCAGGTGGCCGAGGCATGTTCCGGCTTGCGCTACCTCTTCCCGATCCTCAGCTTCTCATACCTTTTCGCCATCCTCTATCGCGGGCCGTTGTGGCACAAGGTGGTGCTGCTCGTGTCGGCCGCGCCGCTGACGGTTTTGATGAACTCGGTTCGCATCGCCGTGATCGGTGTTCTGGTTAACAGCTACGGGATCGAGCAGGCGGAAGGCTTCCTCCATTTCTTCGAGGGCTGGGTGATCTTCCTCATCTGCGTGGCGATCCTCTTCGGGCTCGCCATGGTGCTTCAGCGCTTCGCACCCAATCCCTTGACGCTCTCCGAGGCGATCGACCTCGATTTCGAAGGATTCGGCACGATCTTCACCCGCGTCTTCGCCATCCGCGCCTCGGCTGCGCTCCTCGCCGCCGTGCTGATCACCGGCGCCGCCTCCACCGCCTGGCAGACCCTCCCCGCGCCCGAGGTCACTGCCCCCAACCGCGACCCGCTCCTGCTGTTCCCGCGGCAGGTCGAGAACTGGCAGAGCTACACTGTCGATCTGGAGCCGGACATCGAGCGTGTTCTCGCGGCCGACGACTACCTCAACGCTTTCTACGAGAAGCCCGACGAAGCGGGCGTGGTGAGCTTCTTCGTCGCCTTCTATGCCAAGCAGACGGAGGGCCAGGGCATCCACTCGCCGGAGGTCTGCCTGCCCACCGGCGGGTGGGAGGTGTTCACCCTCCAGGAAGTGCCGCTCGACCTTTCGGACGTCGGATACGGGCGGTTCAATGCCAACCGCGCGGTCATCCAGAAGGGGCTGTCGAAGCAGCTTGTCATCTACTGGTTCGAGGGGCGCGGCAAGCGGGTCGCCAACGACTTCCGTGCGAAGCTCTCGGTGTTGAGCGACAGTCTGACGATGGGGCGGACAGACGGCGCGCTTGTCCGATACGTGACGCCGATCGAACCCGGCGAGACGGAGGCGGATGCCGAGGCACGCCTGATGCGCTTCATGCGCCTCAGTCTTGCGCGTCTGCCGCAGTTCGTGCCGTTCTGATCCGCGCCCTTCGGCCCCACTTGCGGATCGGCCGGGCATCGGCAGGATGCGCGCATGAATGACGCGGACCGCACGCCCCCTGACCCCGGGTATCTCGGTGGCCCGATCTCCTGGCCGGTCTGGGTCATCGCCGGCACCTGCGTCCTGCCCGAACTCGTGCTGGCAGGGGCGGACCCCGGTCTCTGGGGCAAGCCGTGGTGGCGGATGGTGACCTATCAGTATGCGGGCTTCTGGCCCGGGCTTCTTGGCGACTGGCGTCCGAACTACGTCGGCCAGCCCTGGACGATGTTCGCAAGCTACGGCTTTCTTCACGCCGGCCTGTGGCACCTCGCCGTGAACATGACGACGCTCTTCCTCCTCGCGGGTCCGGTTACGGCGCGAATCGGCGCGCGCGGATTTCTCCGGACCTATGCGGTGTCGCTCGTCGGCGGAGCGGTCGGATTTGCCGCCCTGACGACAGGGCCCACGCCGATGGTCGGCGCCTCGGGCGCGCTCTTCGGCCTTGCCGGCGCGTTGCTGGCGCTGGAGTTCGACCGGCACATCGCCCGTGGCCTGCCTGTGCGCAATGTGCTCGCCATGGTGTTCGGCCTTGCTGCGGGGAACGCAGTCCTTGCCTGGACCTCGGGTAGCGCTCTCGCCTGGCAGGCGCATCTCGGCGGTTTCGTCGCCGGCTGGCTCTACGCAACCGCGGCGACGCTGCGACGGGCAACCTGATCAGCGCCCGATCTTGGCAAAGATCCGGTCGTAGGCTGCCAGGAGATTCGGCACCGAATGGGCCCAGCTGAGCGCCGCCTGCACCCGCTCCCGCCCGATCCGGCCCATCTCGGCGCGCTTGCCCGGATCGTCGAGCAGGCCGACGATCTTTTCGGCGAAATCCACCGTGTCGTTGGCGCGCGCATAAAGCGAGGCTTCGGCCGCCGAGGCGCGCCCCTCCTTCAGCTCGAACTGCACGATCGGCTTGGCGAGCGTCATGTATTCCATGATCTTGTTCATCGTCGAAAGGTCGTTCATCGGGCTCACCCGGTCGGGGTTCACGCAGACATCGGCGGTGTTCAGCATGTCCAGCAGCAGATCGTCAGGCGCGCGGCCGGTAAAGGTGAAGTAGTCGCCGAGGCCCCGCGCGTTCACGTCGGCCCGGATCTCCTCCAGCGCCGGGCCGCCGCCGACGATGCCGAAGTGCACGTCTGTCCGCCCCATCCGGCGGATCATGTGGTCGGCCGCCGCCACCAGAAGGTCAAGCCCCTCCTGCTGGCCGATCACGCCGACATAGCCGATAAGATGCTTCGCACCCTTCTTCAGCTCGTCCCGCGGCGGTCGGATCACGAGCTTTTCGATCTTCGGGCCGGAGCGGACGACGAAAACGTCCTCCGCCTTCATGCCGCCGCGCCGCCGGGCGATCTCGGCATAGCTTTCGTTGGTGGCGATGGAGACGGAGGCCGTCTTGAACGTCAGCCACTCGAAGAGGACCATCGCCTTCCAGAGAAGGCCCTTCCTGTCGAATTTCGCCTCGTAAAGCTCGGGGCAGATATCGTGATGGTCGAAGAGGTAGCGCGCACCGAAAAGCCGCATCGCCCAGGCGACGAGGAAGATGAGGTCCGGCGGGTTGCAGCCGTGCAGCACGTCGATCCCCCGCTCGCGCCGGACCCTCATTGCGAGCCGCAGCTCGCTCCAGAGCGCCGAACCGTACTCTCGCAGGTAGCCGCCGGCGGAATTCCCTTCGGGCGGCAGGTCGTGCCTGTAGACGTGGACACCGTCGAGATACTCGTATTCCGCCTCGAACCCCTTGCCCTTGGGCGAGATGACCGAGACGGTGTAGCCGTGCTGGGCCAGCGTCGTCGCCTCCGCCCAGACGCGGCGGTCAAAGGGCACGGGCAGGTTTTCGACCACGATCAGGACGCGGCGGCCCGCACCGCGCAACGTCTCACCAGTTGATGCCACGATAACGATCTCCGAGGTGGGCCGACAGGCCCGGGATGCGCGCGAGGTCCAGCACCCTGTGCTGCGGCCCGAGACGGTCGGCCAGAAGCCGGAACTCCGGCGCTGGGTTGCCGACGATCACCAACTCGCCATGCGCCAGCACCGCGTCCATGTCGTCGGACAGGATGTCGCCGATATGGGGGATGACGCCCTCGATATAGGCGCGGTTGGCGCCGAGAAGGCGGGCGAGATGCACGTTCTTGTCGTAGATGCGCAGATTGAAGCCCTTGCCGATGAGCCGTTCGACGAGAGTCACCTGCGGACTTTCGCGCAGGTCGTCGGTGCCGGACTTGAAGCTTATGCCGAGGAAGGCGACGTTGCGGATGCCGAAGTCAGCGACCATCTCGACAGCACGGCCCACCTGCGCCTCGTTCGTCGGGATGAGCGCGTTGAGAAGCGGCAGGTCGAGGTCGAGGTCGCGGCCCTTGAAGGTCAGCGCGCGCACGTCCTTGGGCAGGCAGGAGCCGCCGAAGGCGAACCCGGGTTTCATGTAGTAGGGCGAGATGTTGAGCTTGGTGTCCTGGCAGAAGATGTCCATCACCTCCCAGCTGTCGACGCCGACCGCCTGGGCGATGTTGCCGATCTCGTTGGCGAAGGCGACCTTGGTCGCGTGCCACGAATTGTCGGCGTATTTCACCATCTCGGCGACTTCGAGCCTTGTGGCGAACTTCGGCCCCGGCAAGGCCGAGTACAGGTCGAGCACTCCCTGCGCCACGGCAGGATCGTCAGAGCCGACGACGGTCTTCGGCGGGTTGTCGTAATCGTAGACGGCAGTGGACTCGCGCAGGAACTCGGGATTGTTGGCGAGCCGCAAGAGCGCGCCCGTCCTGTCGCCCAGTTCCCTCTCCAAGGCCGGAACGACGATGCCGCGCATCGTTCCCGGCAGGATGGTTGAGCGAATGACGACCGTGTGCGGGCGTCCCTTCGCCGCGATCGCCGCGCCGATCTCCTCGCAGACACGCTCCACCGCGGAGGTGTCGAGGCTGCCGTTCCGGCGCGAGGGCGTACCGACACAGACGAGGCTGAGGTCCGTCGCCATGACCGCCTCTTCGGCGGAAGTGGTGGCGCGGAGGCGGCCCGCAGCGACCGTCTCCGCGATCAACTCGCTCACATTCGTCTCGACGATTGGGGCCTTGCCGGAATTGACGATCTCGACCTTCGCGGGCTGCGGATCCACGCCCGTGACCTCGTGGCCGTCGCGGGCCAGACAGGCGGCCGAAACAACGCCGACATAACCCATGCCGAAAACTGCGATCCTCACTGGAAACCTCGCGTATCTGTCATCCATCCGGCGGTGTGCCGACAGGGCGGAATTTCCGCATGTCGGGTCGGCCCTGTGCCCGCCGGATGCAGCGCCAGACCTAGCCGAGTGCCTCTGCCGGAGCAAAACCAATCTTCTGCGGCGCAGCAGAAACAGGCCAACGCCGAAACAATCATGGTCCTTCCCTCAGTTCATATTCGGCGACGACGGTGTTCTGTAGAAACAGGAAATTGTCGTCCGAGATCATGCTGATAACGATCCGCCCCTGGTCGTCGGTCCAAAGGCTCATCCCTTCCATGTTGTCGAGCGTGCCGGGCGCGGTTTCGAGCAGCGTGTCGGCCGAGCCGAAGACGCCGTCACGGTAGTCGAAGCGGCGGACGCGGGTTGCGAAACCGCCAAGCGAGACCCGCCGCTCCAGAAGGTAGAACCGGCCGTCTGGACCGAAGGCCGCGTCCGAAACGTCGAACCCGCCATCCCCGGCCGGCACCGCCGGACCGGGGCGCCATGACATGTCATGCCCTGCGCCGTCGCCAAGGAAGGTCGGATACCCGCCCGTCTGCGCCTGGGCCGTTTCAACGACGACGATGAGCCCGCCCTCGGGCCGTTCGGCGAGACCTTCGAAGCTTTCATTGTTCCAGAGTTCGTGGAACCGCTCGAAGTCATGGAGCGGCGTTGGATGGAGATCGGGAGGGTGGACGCCGGTCACGCGCGCGTAGCTTTCGTAGGCGACATAGAGGCCGCCGTCCCTCGCCGGGGCCAGCGCCTCGGCATCGGCGGTGAAACCCTCTACCGGCCGCCCGTGGTTGTCGAGAAGCCGACCGTGCCAGAGGGTGCGGATCTCGGCAATCCGCCGGCTGGAATCCCTTGCTATGGCTGCGTGGTAAAGCTCTCCCTGATCGGTCACCGCGTAGAACGTGCTGCCGCCCGACGCCATGACAAGGCCCGAGAAGCCACCGAAGCTGTCGTCGCTTTTGCGCCAGGTGTACTGGCCGATCGGCACGAGCTCTCCGGCGCCGGCATTGCCGGTTGCAAGCCCCGCGACCAGCGAGGCAGCGCGGAGAATGCTCTCAGCGATGCGCACGGCCGAAGGCGATCCTTTGCGCCTCTGGGGAAAGTCTTTCCCGCACCGACTTCGGCGGGCCGAGCCCCCAGACGGCCCTGATAAGCGCGCCTGCCTGCGGCACCGCACCCTTCAGAAGAAGCTGCAGCGCCTTTACCGTCGCATAGGCCGTCGCCACCGGCAGCCCGATCGGGTTGAAGCGGCGGACGAAGAGCATCCTGCTGTGGTACTTGAACCAGAACGAGAAGGGCGAGGCGAGCCGTTCGAGTGTGGGCGAGCCTATCGAGGTGCCAGCATGATGATAGACGACGAGTCCCTCGGCGACGACAAGCGGCATCGCCCCGCGCCTGAGCGCCCAGTCGGCCTCCTCGTAATACAGAAAGTAATCCTCCCGCATGGGTCCGACGGCTTCGTAGAATCCGCGCGAGGCGACCATGCTGGCGCCGGTGATGAAGTCGAGGTCCTCGCCCTTCGGCAAAGACGCCTCGGCCGCCGGACGGCCGAGATTGACGTTGCCGGAAACCCCGGTCCAGAGGCTGACGAGGCCGCCGTCGATCTGCACCCGGTGGGGCGGCTCGGCATAGCAGACCCGCCCCCCCATCAGCGCATAGCCCGGCGTCTTCGCCGCCTGCCTGAGGATCGCGCGGCAAGCACCCGGATCGGCATAGGCGTCAGGGTTCAGCACCCAGAAATGGGCAGTCTCCGGCATGGCCGCCAGCAGGGCTAGGCCGACGTTCACGCCCCCGGCAAAACCGCGATTCGCGCCGGAGTGGACGAGCGTTACCGCACCAGCCGCGTCGCGCGACGGACGGTCGGCGGCCGCGAACTCCCGCACCTCTGTGCCCTTCCGCGACGCCCAGTCCCGCAGCACCGCGACCGTGTCGTCGGTGGAGGCATTGTCTACCACGATCACTGCCGGTGCCCCGCCTTCCTGCGCCAGAAGGCTTTCGACACAGCCGAGGATAACCCCGGCCGAGTTGAAGGCCACGACGACGACGCCGATCGGGGGGGACTTCGTAGTCATCAATGCTCGATCTTACTGTTTCTTGCGCGTGGATAACGCCCGACTGTGGTAGCAATTGGGCGGAGTTCGCGCCAGAAGCTGCCCGATGCCGCGCCGCCGCGAATTGCCTTGGAGCGCGCCGCTGCCTAATCTTCGTGCAAGACCGGTTAGGAGAGCCCGATGGCCGTCGCAAAACGCTCGCTCCTGTCGCGCCTCTTGCGGGCCGCGCGATCTTTCCTCGATCCTGGCGTCTTCATCCATCCGTTCCGGCTCATGCACTACTATGGCTACAGTCATGTGAAGGAGCGCCGCAAACTCAGCCTCGGGCGTGATGTGCGGATCGCGCCCAACGTTTCCTTCGCTCATGCCGAGCGGATCGAACTGGGCGATCAGGTGCAGGTCGGGGCGCGGTGTTCGCTCTGGGCCGGCAAGTCGAAAAGCCGCATCCGGGTCGGGGAGCGCACGACCTTCGGGCCGGAATGCTTCGTGACTGCGGCCGACTACGGTCTGGCCGCCGGAGCGCGCATCACCGATCAGGAGATGGTGGAGCGCGACATCACCATAGGCGCGGACTGCTGGATCGGCGCGCGGGCGATCCTGACGGCGGGCGTGACCGTCGGCGACGGCGCGGTCATCGGCGCAGGCTCGGTCGTTACCCGCGACGTGCCTGCCGGTGCGATTGCCGTGGGCGTTCCGGCCCGCGTCTTGAAGATGCGCAGCTGAGCTCAGCGCCGCAGGAAACGGCGCCAGAGATAGCCCCTCAGCGCCGACATGGAGAAGAGCGCGGCAAGGCAGAAGAAGGCCACGAACCAGCGCGTCCAGTCGAGGTGATCCACGAGCCCCGGTCTCGGGGGAAAATAATGCGCATCCATCAGCGCCGCCGCCCCGGCAAGCGTCGAGAGAAGCGACGGCAGGACGAGCGGGCCGAGCAGGAGCCCCGTCCGCTTCGCCGCCAGCCTGATCGACACCAGATAGCCGACCACCTCGGCCCCCATGGCGATGTAGATCACCGTCAGCACGTCGCCGGTGTGGGTCACGGCATACCAGGAGAGCGGCAGCGACAGGACCCGGATCAGGTTCGCCGCCGCGGCATTGCCCGACCTTTCCTTCGCCAGGGCCACGGTGGAACCTCCGGTCTTGGCCACCCGGACCGCCTGCATCACCGTCATCGGCACGAGGATGTCCAGGATCGCGGCATACTTCGCCCCGAGCAGCAGATGGATCACCGGACCGCCCAGAAGCACGATGCCGAGGATGAGCGCGACCCCGATCGCAAGCCCGGCCTCGACCGCCGCCGTCCCGAGCCATCGGAAGGACTCGACGCGGTCGCGTGCGCCCGACAGCGCCGGCAGGAACAGCGACTGCGTCGCCCCGGCGAGCACCAGCGTGGGCGTGAGCGTGAGCGTGATCGCCATCGAGAAGACGGCAAGCTGGCTCATTCCGAGTTCGCGGCCGACGATCAGACGCTCGCCGTTGAAGACGCCAAAGAGAAGGACTCCGTTGAGAAGTAGCGGCCAGCCGAAGACCGTGGCGCGGCGGATCAGGGCGAAGTCGAAGCCGAGCGCATAGCGACGCTCGGCCATGACATGCGACAGCGCGACCATGGACCCGGCCTGGATGAACAGGCACACAAGCATGATCCGGTAGTCGCCGTAGAGGTAGGCCAGCGGCCAGACCGCCAGCACCGAAACGAGCGGCGGGATGGCCTGGGTCACGATCCAGGGCCGGAAGTTCATTTGCCGCTTCAGCCGATGCATGTCGAAATGCTGCAAGCCGTTCACGAGCGGGATGAACGCGATCACCTGGTAGGCCCATGCCACATGCTCGACGCCGAGAAAACGGGCGTAGGGCACGGCGATGGCGAAGAGGATGAGGCTCGACAGCACCCCGCGCAAGACCTGGAAGCCCTGCATCGCCTTCTGCACCGCGGGATCGTCGCCGTCGCGATCCACGACGATCATCTGGTTCAGCCCGAGATACGACAGCATCTCGACAATCGACATGGCGACCGCGAAGGTGGACGCGATGCCGTAGTCCTCGGGGCTGACGAGCCGCGCGATGATGAGGTTTCGGACCAGGAGCAGCGCCGAACCGAAGGCGTTGCCCGACACGAGCATGAAGGCGTTTCTCAGCATGGATGCCCGTCTCGACCGCAACTGCCCGCGAGGTCTTTTCGGGCGGTTCCGTCCGTTGCGCAAGCCTTGACTTCAGGGGCGGTGCGGCGGTGGCGGCGAATTGCGACATTTGCGCGTGTGAATCGCGTGGTCGGCGCTGTAAACGGGCAAGGCTGCAGGCAGAAGCATCAACACTGGCGCTTCCATTGGCGCGACCGTTTCTGGATTCGGGACCGTGACGGGTCGCCCAGGCCTCGCCCGCTACTCTTCCTCTCCGATCTTGCCGCGAAGGCTCTTCACCTCTCCGCGCTGCGCCTTCGCCTGCAGGCGCCGCCGTTCGCTGCCGGCCGTCGGCTTCGTGGCGATCCGCCGCTTTGGCGCCACCAGCGCGGCACGAATGATCTCGGCCAGGCGTTCGCGCGCGATCTCGCGGTTGCGTGCCTGACTGCGCGTTTCCTCGGCGCGGATGACGATGGCGCCGTCGAGGGTCCAGCGTCGCCCCGCGAGCCGCTTCAACCGTGCCTTGACTGCGGGCGAAAGGTGCGGGCTGCGTTCCGCCTCAAACCGGAGTTCCACCGCGGTCGAGACCTTGTTCACGTTCTGCCCGCCGGGCCCCGAGGCGCGCGAGAAGGTCTCGGTGATCTCCCAGTCGGCGATGGCGATGGCGTCGGTGATCCTGAGCATGGCGCGGCCTGGCGGTGGGAACCTGCGCAGGTTGGGGGTTTCGGCCCGGCGCCGCAAGATCGGAAGCGCGCCCGACGAGCGCAAGGAAAGTGATCGGCGGCCCCGTGCCCGCAAGCGGGGAGCTGGCCGGCACGAATTGCGCCGCGTCGCCGATGGGGTACCATGGCGCGCAGAAGAACGAGGCAAGGGCGCGGGCAGCATCATGATGATTTCCAGACGAACCTTCGGACTTGGGCTTGCCCTCACGGGCCTTGCCGCCTGCGGCACACCCGGCGCCACGCGCCTTGCCACCAGAGGCCCCGCGACGCTTGCGGAGGACCTGCGCCCGGTCGCCAATGCGGGCTATGACGCCTGGGTCGCAGCGTTTCGCGACCGGGCAGGGCACTACGGACTGAGCGAGGCGACCGTCGCCTCGGCCTTCCGCAGCGCGGGCTACCTGCCCGGCGTCGTCACCCGTGACCGCAACCAGACCGAGTTCAAGCGCAGCCTCGAGGATTACCTTTCCATCGCGGTGTCGGACGAGCGGGTGGCCAAGGGCCGCGCCGCCTTCGCCGCGCACCGCCCGACCCTGTCGGCGCTGGAGGCGCGCTACGGCGTGGACGCCACGATCATCGCGGCGATCTGGGGCCTCGAGAGCTTCTACGGCGAACGGCGCGGCGATGTGCCGGTGGTTTCCGCCACATCGACACTCGCCTATGACGGGCGGCGTGGCGCGTTCTTCGAAAGCCAGCTCGTCGCGGCCCTGAAGATCCTGCAGAACGGCGACACCACGCCCGCCAACATGACCGGCAGCTGGGCCGGGGCGATGGGGCATACACAGTTCATCCCCACCACGTACCTCGCCCATGCGGTCGATTTCACCGGCGACGGGCGGCGCGACATCTGGTCCGACGATCCGACCGACGCGCTCGCCTCAACCGCGAACTACCTGGCCGAAAGCGGCTGGCGTCGCGGCCAGCGCTGGGGCGGAGAGACCGGGGCCGGCGCGCCTGCGGGCAGCGTGATCCAGCCGCAGGCCGGGGGCCCGAGTTTCTCCGTCACCGGCAACTTCGGCGCCATCAAGCGCTACAACAACTCCGATTCCTACGCGCTGGGCGTCGGGCTTCTTGCCGACCGGATCGGCGGGGCGGGCCCCTTGCGCGCCACCTTCCCGCCCGACGCCAACGGGCTGACCAAGGCTGATCGCATCATGCTGCAACGACGGTTGACCGCGCTCGGTTATGACACCGGCGGCGCCGACGGGGTGATCGGCACAAAGACCCGCGACGCCATCGGCGCCTGGCAGGCGAGCCGCGGCCTGCCCGTCACCGGGGAGCCGTCGCTCGCGCTGCTGCGCAGCCTCGGCTGATCAGGGCAGCGAAATGGAAAGGGCCGTTCCGGGTTGGAACGGCCCTCCGAGATCTACGGAGATGGGCCAGTTAGGGTGTCGAAGATCGACTAGGCCCAGTCAGGGTTCTTAACCCTCGGGGTTGCCCTCAGGCCACGGCCCCCCTGACTGTCCCGACACCTCTCTCCAATATCACTCTAGACACTGGATCACCTCCTTTCTCTGGGTTGCCGTTATCCACAGGCTGCCACAGATTTTGTGTCTGTCAAACATTTTCACGCAACTTTTTCCGTCAGCCTTGTAACAATCACGCGGAACGGCACCAGTGCCACGATTGCGAGCGACAGCTTGACGAGCCAGTCGGCGACCGCGAGCGAGAGCCAGAGAGGGGCCGCGGGGCCCCAGCCCAGTAGCGGCAGAATCTCCCCGGCCCAGGACACGTCATTGCCAGGTTCGAGGAAGGCGAGCGACGCCGAAAAGGCCATGGTGAAGAAGATCGCGGTGTCGAGTGTGGAGCCAGCCAGCGTTGAAACGAGCGGCGCACGCCACCAGCTGCCCGCGCGCAGGCGGTTGAACACGTGCACGTCCATGAGCTGGGCGACGAGGAAGGCGGCCCCCGATCCCGCCGCGATGCGCAGCGTGACGAGCGGACCGAACTCGCCCACGATCCGGGTGCCGATGAGCGAACAGGTGACCCCCACGAGGAACCCCGCGACCACCACCTTGCGCGCGGCGGAAGGGCCCTGGAAGCGGTTCGTGAGGTCGGTCACGAGGAAGGCGAAGGGGTAGGTGAATGCCCCCCAGGTCAGCCACTGGCCAAAGAGGAACTGCACAAGGATGTTCGAGGCCACAACGATGGCGGCCATGGCAAGAATGCCGGGGATCAGGCTGCGGGTCATGTCGGTTCCGTTTTGACAAGGTGGCGGAGACTTGGCCCCGGTCATAACACAGGGACCCGGGGCCTCTACGCGCCAGGCTTCCGCCGGTCAAGTCACTCCGTCACGCGCAGATCGACGATCTCGGACTTTTGCACCGGCAGGAAGTTGTCGTCGGAAACCATCGTGAGCCTGACGCCTCCTTCGGCGTCCTCCCAGGCGGCAATCCCTTCGAGGTTGTCATGATGGCCCGGCTCACTCTGCCAGATCACCACATCCGCCGCTACCCGGTCGTGGTCGAGCGTGATCTGGCGCACCCGGGACGCGAAACCGAGGAGCGGCCAGAAACCGCGTTCAAGAAGATAGAGCCGCCCGTCCGGGCCGAAGTCCGCGCCCGTCGATGACCAGACCCGGTCGTGGCGGAGCGTGAAGATCGCGCGCGCGTTCTTTCCCTTCACAAGATAGACGGGCGTATCGCCGCCCTGCGGCGGCACTTCCGGAATCGCGAAGATCCGCCCGGCGCGGTCGATGGCCAGCGCCTCGATTCCCTGGTTCATCGGGAAGGCCGCGAAGGCATCGGGACCCGCCTCGGCGATCCACTTCTTTCCGCCGGGTCCGTAGTGCACGATACGGTCCCACGACTCGTAGGAGACATAGATCCCGCCGTCTGGCGCGAACGCCACGCCTTCGGCGTCGTCCATCCAGTCCTGAAGCCGCGTCCCGTGCCAGGACACCGGCAGCACGGGTTCCCCGACGGTCGCGCCGGTGACTGCGCCACCCGCGCCTCGGGTGAACCGGCCGGAGAAGAAGGCCGCCGAATCCGAGACGACGATGAAACCGAGCCCGTTGGGTCGAAGGTCAATCGCTGACAGGCCACCGAAATGGGGATCGTCGTGGTGCCAGACGAAGGCTCCTACCTCTTCGGCCCTCATTGGCGCTGGCGAGGGCGACGCCAGCAGGACGGCGATGACGGCAAGCGTCAATCCGCCGCCAAGACCCCTGTGCACTGCCGCGGCAGGTCCGCCATGGTGAACTCGCGCGGTCCCTTCTTGCGCGGGCCGTTCGGTTTCTTCGGCGGGTTCCTCAGTTCCTCGAGATAGGTCGTGACCCACCATGTCAATGTCTCGTCGCACCCGTCGCCGCCTTTCGACAATTCCGCCACCGAGGGGGTCTGCCGCCGACAGTGCTGCGACCCGCCAGGGCATTTCAGACGGACATGGAAATGCGTGTTGTGCCCGTAAAGGGGGCGGATCTTCTGAAGCCACGCCTTGTCGGAGGGTTTCGCCGTCTTGCACATCTCGATCTTCGCCGCGGCCGCGACGAATATCCGGTCCACCCTCGGGTCCGAGGCAGCGGCCTGCAGCAGGAGGTGATGCACGCGCGTCCAGTTGCCGTTGACACGCTTCTGGTCCTCGGTCCGGACCGAGACCGAGCTCAGGCTCTCCCGTTCGGCGCGCGACAGGTCCAGCCGTGCGGGCGGCAGCATCCAGATGTCGGCATCCAGCCCGATCTGGTGGCTCGCGTGACCGCTCGTCATCGGTCCGCCGCGTGGCTGGCTCATGTCGCCGATGTAGAGCCCGGCCCAGCCCATCTGCCGCGCGGCGGAGGAGAGGTCGATCAGGAACCGGACGAGTTCGGGTTGCCCCCAGTTGCGGCCGCGCGACAGCCGCATCGCCTGCCAGGTCGGTCCGCTTTCCGGCAGCTGCACCATCCCGGCGCCGCAGCCTCTCGCGTAGTCGCCGATGGCTTGCGGTTTCTGCTGCGAGCCTGTCCTCTGCGCCCCGAAGAGATCCTTGGCCAGCGGCGATGCCGAAGCGGCGCACGGCACGGCAAGAACGAGGAGAAGAATCAAACGCGCAATCATGTGCGGACCTGTCATCTGGCGGGACGTTCACCCTGGGGCTTCACCCACATCATAAGGACAAGACCGATCAGGAAAAGCCCCACGAGCGGCGCAATGCCGAGCCGCGCGCTGCCGGTGCCGAGGGTGGCGAAGGTGATGAGCGCCGGCGCGAGGAATGCCGTCGCCTTGCCGGAAAGGCCGTAGAAGCCGAAATCACCCGCCGCATCCTGCGCGCTTGTATGGAAGACCATGAGCGTCCGGCTTGCCGCCTGCGCGATACCGCCGGCCGCGCCGATCATCACGCCGCAGCCGTAGAAGATCATGTTCGGCAGCGGGGAGCCCTCGCCGAGGACGTGGCCGAAAAAGCTCGTCGGCGTCAGGTTCATCATCACGACGATGGTGGCGGTGAGGACGACGATGGCGAACAGGATCACCGGCTTCGGCCCGACCGAGGAATCGAGCTTGCCGCCTGTCCAGGAGGCGAAGGTCGCGGCGATTGCCGCGACGATGCCGAAGACACCGCTCTGGATCACCGTCCATCCCATCACGTTGGAGGCGAAGGCGCCGCCCAGAGCGTATGTCGCGTTCAGCGCGTCGCGGTAGAACATCGAGGCGACGAGGAAGACGAGAAGGCTCGGCCGGTCCTTCAGACCGGCGACTGCACGACCGAGTCCCGACAGCGCCGCGCCGAAGCTCTTGCCGGCGGCGGCCGGCTCCCGGACCCAGAGGAAGAATGGCACCATGAAGACGACATACCAGAGGGCGGTGAACGGCCCGACCGACCGCGTGCCTTCGCGCGTCGCCGGATCGAGCCCGAAGGCGGGCGAGAGACCGATCAGCGTCTTCCCGGTCTCGGCGTTCTCGGCGAAGAACAGCAGAAAGGCGAAGAGCGCCAGAACCCCTCCGAGATAGCCGAAGGCGAAACCCGTGCCGGACACCTTGCCGATGTCCTCCCGCGGCGCCAGGGTGGGCATCAATGCGTTGGTGAAGTTCGTTGCAAGCTCCATCCCTATGAAGCCGAAGCCGAACCAGAAGGCCGCCCAGAAGAGCGTGGACATGCCAGGCACGGTCCACCAGAGGACGAAGGCGCCGAAGACATACATGGCCGAGAACGCCCAGATCCAGGGCATCTTCCGGCCGCGCCCGTCCGCGATGACGCCAAGGATGGGCGCGAGAACGGCGATGAAAATGCCGGTCACGGTCTGGGTTGCGGTCCAGTACGCCTGGGACGCAGCCTTCGCGGCCTCGGCGTCGAGGCCCTGGGCGGCGAAATGCGCCCGCGCGACCTCGGCGAAGTAGGGACCGAAGCTGAAGGTGAGAAGCAGCGTGTTGTAGGGCTGGCTCGCCCAGTCGAAGAACCACCAGCCCCAGATGCGCTTCCTCGCCGATACCGTCATTTGGCCTGCCCCTCGCGTTGCGGGCGATCAAGCCCGAAAAGGAAGTGTCGCGCAAGGGTTGCAGAGGCGCCGCTCAGCGGTCGGGCGGCCAGGGTCGTTCGCCGTCTGCCGCGATCCAGGCCGTGACCCAGCCGGGCAGCGGCGGGCTTGCGGCCGGGTGCCCCATCGCGGCCAGCACCTCTGCCGGCGGCACGATCCCTTCACTTGACGTCACGGCGGAGCGAAGCAGCATGTGGCTGGTGCATTCGCCCGCTCGCCACATGCTCTGCTCCATGTAGAAGAAGCGCGCGTCCCAGCCGATGCAGCGGCTCAACATCTCCAGCCGGTCGAAGGCCCGCACCCTGCGCCGGTAACGCAGCGTGTTGCCGGCGACCGTGATGCCCCACCGATTGGCCTTCATGTGCCGCAGAAGCCCGGTCCGGATCGCCATCGGCACCCGGCCGAGGTCGTAGAGCGTGAGCGTGCGGCCGTTGTTCAGCTCGAACCAGAAGTCGAGGTCCCAGGGCCAGCAGATGTGGTGCGAGACATGCGCCTCGGTCAGCCCGAGCGGCGGCGCGTGGCGGTTCGCCCAGATTTCCTTGCACATGCGCAGAAAAGGATACATCGCCAACCTCTCGTTCGGCCGCGCCCGAGACGTGGCGGCGCGAGTACGCCCGGTCAACATGGAACGTTGCGTTACGCCATTGAACCCGCACCGCCAGCGCCTTACCTCTGGGCGGACGGAACAGCCGGGGAATTTGATGACTTCGCTCTTTCAGGCCCTCATGATCATACTGAACGTGGTCTGGTTCATCATGATCGCGCATATCATCATGTCGTGGCTCCTGAACTTCCAGGTCCTGAACATCCGCCAGCCGATGGTGGCGCAGATCTGGTACGGCCTTACCCGGCTTCTGGAGCCTATCTACACGCCGATCCGCCGCATTCTGCCACAGACGCCGGGGCTTGACCTCGCGCCGCTGGTTGCGTTCGTCGCCCTCATCATCCTTCAGCGCGTGCTGATCAACAACGCCGGCTTCTTCTACGGCTACTGAACCTTGTCCCCGCCGGGGCGCTGTGACAGGGTGGCGCAAAACGAGCAGCCCACCCAATGATGACACGCGCCGAGGAGCTTCTTTCCTCCATCTTCGGATTCGACGCCTTCCGGCCGGGCCAGGCCGAAATCGTGGCCGCCGTGGCGGCGGGGCGCGACACGCTGGCCATCATGCCGACCGGCGGCGGCAAATCGCTCTGCTTCCAGTTGCCCGCGCTCATGGGGCGCGGCGTGACCGTCGTGATCTCCCCCCTCATCGCGCTCATGCGCGACCAGGTCCGCAGCCTGCGCGAAGCCGGGGTCGAGGCCGGCGCGCTGACTTCCGGCAACACCGAGGAGGAAACGGAGGCCGTCTTCGCAGGCCTCGACGAAGGCCGGCTGAAGCTCCTTTACATGGCGCCCGAACGGCTCGCCTCGGGCGCAACACTGGCGCTCCTCAGGCGCATCCGCACGAGCCTGATCGCCGTGGACGAAGCGCATTGCGTCAGCCAGTGGGGCCACGACTTCCGCCCCGACTACCTCCGGATCGGCGCGCTGAAGCGCGCGCTGAACGTACCGCTCGCCGCCTTTACCGCAACCGCGGACGAGGAGACGCGGGCCGAGATCGTCACGCGGCTTTTCGACGGGCGTGCGCCCGAGACCTTCCTGAGGGGCTTCGATCGGCCGAACATCCACCTCGCCTTTCAGGTGAAGGACCAGCCGCGCCGCCAGATCCTCGGCTTCGCTGCGGTGCGCAAGGGCCAGTCCGGCATCGTCTATTGCGGCACCCGGGCCAAGACGGAGACGCTCGCGCGGGCGCTGATCGAGGCCGGTCACCTCGCCTGCGCCTACCACGGCGGCATGGAGGCCGAGGCCCGGCGCGACGTCGAGTCACGGTTCCAGCGCGAGGACGGGCTCATCGTCGTGGCGACGGTCGCATTCGGCATGGGCATCGACAAGCCGGATATCCGCTGGGTCGCCCATGCCGACCTGCCGAAGTCGATCGAGGCCTATTATCAGGAGATCGGCCGCGCCGGCCGCGACGGTGCGGCGGCCGAAACGCTGGCGCTCTACGGCCCCGACGACATCCGCTTCCGCCGCACGCAGATCGATGAGGGGCTGGCGCCTGCCGACCGCAAGGCGGCCGACCATGCCCGGCTGAACGCGCTCCTCGGCCTCGCCGAGGCGACCGGCTGCCGGCGCCAGCGGCTTCTGTCCTATTTCGGCGAGGTGGCGGAGCCCTGCGGCAACTGCGACCTCTGCGACCGGCCACCCGAGCTTTTCGACGGAACGGAAGCGGTCCGGAAGGCGCTTTCGGCGATCCTGCGTACCGGCGAAAGCTTCGGCGCGGCACACCTCATCGACATCCTGACGGGTTCCGCAACCGAGAAGGTGCGCGATCGCGGCCACGACGGGCTGCCGACGTTCGGCGTCGGCCGTGACCTGCCGAAGGCGGAGTGGCAGGCCGTGTTCCGGCAGATGATGGGCCATGACCTCATCCGCCCCGACCCCGAACGCCATGGCGCCTTCCGGATGACCGAGGCGGCGCGGCCGATCCTGCGCGGCGAGGCACGCGTCACGCTCCGCCGCGACACGATCCGGGGCGCCGCGCTCAAGCCGGTGGTCAAGACGCTGGTGGCCGAGGAAGACGCACCTCTGCTGTCCGCCCTCAAGGCCAAGCGCCGCGCGCTGGCCGAGGCGGCAAGGGTGCCCGCCTATGTGATCTTTCCCGACCGGACGCTGATCGACATGGCCGAGCGCCGGCCCCGGACGCTGGACGAGATGGCGCAGGTTTCTGGCGTGGGGGCGAAGAAACTGGAAAGCTACGGTCCGGCCTTTCTCGCCGTCATCGCGGGTGAGGCCGCGCGGATTCATCCGGCACGGGTGAAGCTTGCAGGCCGCGCGGCAGGTGCCCTCTTCGACCGGCTGATGGCGACGCAGGCGGAACTGGCCCGGGGCGAGGACGGTACGGGAAAGCACCTCAGTTGCACCCATGCGACGCTGCGGCGCATCGCCGAGGCGCGGCCCGCGACCATCGCGGACCTTGAGCGGATCGCCGGCCTCGGGAGCCAGAAGCTCGACCGATTCGGCAGTGCGTTCCTCGCCGTCCTCGCCGAGGGCTGAGAGGCCCGGTCAGGCGGGAACGGTGCCAGCAGCTGGCGGGACGGCGGTGCGTGCGTCCCCCGGGCAGAACGCCGCGATCTTCGCCACGATCTCGGCCTTCTTCAGTGGCTTCGTCAGATAGTGGTCGATCCCGGCCTCCAGGATCGACACGCGGTCGGCGTCCATCGCATGGGCGGTCAGCGCGACGATCGGCACCCGTGACAGGCCGCTGGACGCCTCAGCCGCCCGGATCGCCCGCGCCGCCTCGCGCCCATCCATTTCGGGCATCGAGATATCCATGAAGACGAGGTCGGGCCGAAAGCTGCGCCACAGCTCCACCGCCTCGCGCCCGTTGCCGGCGAACTGAAGCTCCATGTCGCAGTCGGCCACCATCTTGCGGAAGACGAGCTGGTTCGTCCGGTTGTCCTCTGCGGCAAGGACGCGCATCGGCCGACCCGCAGCGGCCTCGGGCGCGGATGGCTCCGCCGGCGCCGGCAGCCGGCTCTTGGGGTAGGAAAGGTCCTGCAGCACCCGCAGAAGCTGGCTGCGCAGGATCGGTTTCGCCAGCACGGAAGTGGCGTCGCAGCGCCTGTCGGCCAGCGAATCCGGTTCCGACGACAGGAAAAGGATCGGCGCGGCGTCCCCGACCATCCGCAGCGCGGCGGCAAGGTCGGGGCCGTCGGTCGCAGGCATGTCCTGATCGACAAGGATCACGTCGAAAGGCCCCTGCACCGGAAGCGCGGCCAGCGCCTCGGTCGCGTTGCGGCAACTCGAGACCGCGAGCCCGTAGGTTTCAAGCTGGCGTTGCAGGATCACCCGGTTGATCAGGATCTCGTCGACGATGAGCGCATTCTTCAGGAGGACCGGCCGTTCCGGCCCCGTCCCTGCCGCCGTGTGCTCGGCCGGTGAGAGCACGAGCCTGAAGCCGAAGCACGAGCCATGTCCGACCTCGCTCTCCACCCAGATGGCGCCGCCCATAAGGCCGACGAGCTGCCTGGTGATCGCGAGGCCGAGGCCCGTGCCCTCGAATTTCCGGTTCGACTGGTCCTCGACCTGATTGAACTCGCCGAAGATGTGCTCGATCTGATCGGGGGCGATGCCGATGCCGGTGTCTTCCACCGTGACGTGAAGCTCGTAGTCGCCGCCTGCCAGCTCCAGACCCACGACGCGGGCAAGCACATGGCCCGCCGGCGTGAACTTCACCGCGTTGCCGATCAGGTTCGTCAGAATCTGCCGCATCCGGCCGGGGTCGGCGATGAAGCGCGTCGGCAGGAAGATATCGAAGTCGACCACGAGCCTCAGCCCCTTCTCCCGCGCGAGCGGCTGGAGGAGCAGCATCACCTCGTGCAGGCAACGCTCCAGATCGAAGGGCTCGGGGTAGAGCCGCATCTTCTCCGCCTCGATCTTGGAGTAGTCGAGCACGTCGTTGATGATGACCAGAAGCGCCTCCCCCGAGGAGCGGATCGTCTCGGCGAAGAGCCTCTGCTCCTCGGTCAGCGCGGTTTCGCACAGCAGTTCCGCCATGCCGACGACGCCGTTCATCGGCGTGCGTATCTCGTGGCTCATGTTGGCGAGGAAGGCCGACTTGGCGCGGCTGGCGGCTTCGGCCTTCGCCCGCGCCTCCTCCAACTCGGCCTCGCGCTCCATCGCCGCGGTGATGTCCTGCGCCATGGAAACCAGATCGCCGACCTCCCCCCGCCGATCATGGAACCGGATATGACGCCCGTCGGCGAGGCGGACCACCTTCGGCTCGATCACGTCGCGTCCGAGCCGCGTCGTCATCTCGTGCTGCCAGTCTTGCGCATCCTCGCGCGCCAGATCGGCGATGCCCTGCGAGAGCACCTCCAGCACCCGGAAATAGCTGTCGCCGAGCCGGACGCCACCTGCGCCGAAAAGCGCCAGATACGCCTGGTTGGCGCTGACCAGCCGCGCCTCGCCGTCGAAGACGGCGAACCCGTCTTCGATCGTCTCGATCGCCTCCCACAGCCGGCGCTCTGCCAGCTCCGCTTGCGATGTGACCCGCTCCAGATCGTGCAGGACCTGCACGGTCCGGCCCTTGAGCGATTCGGCCTCCTGCCGCTGGACGACGATCTGGTCCGAGAGCGCGCGGGCATGGCGCGAAAGCTGCGTGTTCGCGGCGTAGAGCTCGCGCTTCTTCTGCTCCAGCAGACGTTCCGCCGCGAGCCGCGCACGCCGCTCCCGCGCCAGCTTTTCGGAAATGCTCACGATCGGCTCCGCCACGTCCGCCCTCTCCCTCGCGTACATGCGGAACGATGCGGGATCGTTGTGAATGAAGGCTTAAGCCCGCCCTTCCATACCGCTCCGGCTTGCCAAGCCGAGCCCGCCCGTGTCAGCATCCGGCCATTGCCAGCCCGGGGCGATTTCGGGGGAGATTTCGATGTGCCGCTTGACCCTGGCCGCCCTCGTGGCGGGTGTTTTCCTTTCCGCCGCCGCCCAAGCGCAGGAGCGCGACTACCTGCCCGAGCGCCGTGCCGTCATGACCGAAGGCGTGGATTTCCCGGGCGGCGATCTCGCGCCGCTCTTCGACGTCGGCTTCGAGACGTGCGAGGCGACCTGCCTTGCCGACACCGCCTGCCGGGCCTTCACCTACAACCGCCGCTCCAGCGCCTGCTTCCCGAAATCGGCCGCCGGCACGTCGACACCGTATCAGGGTGCAATCTCCGGCCGGATCGTCGCCACGGATCCGGCGGCGCTGGCGGGTGCGGGTCCGCGCGCGGCAGAGCTTTCGTTCCTGCGGCCGGAGGATTTCGACGCGGCGCTCGCCCAGGCGCGCGGGCTTGGCGCGGAACACATCGCGGGCGACGCGGCCGAAGACGATCTACTCGCCGCCGCCGCAGCGGCGCGGGCCACAGGCGATCCGGAAGGCGCCATGCGCCTGACCGGCGCCGCGGTCACGCTGTCTGATGGCGCCGGCCCGTGGCTCGACTATGCGACGGCACTTCTCGACATCCCGGTGCAGGACGGTGCGCTGCGGGAAGGCTACGCCCGGCGCGCCGCGGCCGGCGCGATCAACGCCTACCTGCGCGCCGGTGCCGCAGCCTTGCGGACCAATGCACTCGTCACCCTCGCGCGGAGCTTCGAGGTGGCAGGCCGCGGCCGTGACATGATCCCTGCGCTGCGGCTCGCCCAGTCGCTTCAGCCGCGCGACGACACGGCGGCGATGCTCGACGACGCCATCGGCAAGTACGGTTTTCGCATCGCGGAGGCACGGGTAGAAAGCGACAGCGCGTCGCCCCGCATCTGCGCGACCTTCACCGAGGAACTGGTGAAGGCCGGCACCGACTATTCCTCCTTCGTGAAACTGCCCGAGGCGGGCCTCACGGTGGAACCGCAGTCGAACCAGATATGCGTGGGCGGCCTGAAACACGGCACCCGCTATGCCATCACCTTTCGCGAGGGCCTTCCCTCTGCCTCGGGCGAGGAGCTGGGCAAGGATGTGACCGTCACCCAGTATGTCCGCGACCGCTCACCGGCCGTCAGCTTCCCGGGCCGCGCCTACGTGCTGCCGCGCGTGGGCTCCGCCGGCATTCCGGTCGTGACCGTGAATGCTGCCGCGCTCGACCTGACGCTCCTTCGCCTCTCGGACCGGAACCTGATCCGCGCCATGCAGGGCGACTACTTCGGGCGTCCGCTCGACTACTGGTCGTCGGAGGCGCTTCGCACGGATGTCGCCGAGCAGGTCTGGACCGGCACCGGCGAGGTGGGCATGGAAGTCAACCGTGACATCACCACACTCCTGCCGCTCGGCGACGCGATCAAGGAGGCGGGCCCGGGCATCTACGCGCTTCAGGCAGCCGTCCCCGGCCGCGACCCCTACGACAACCCGCCGGCGACACAGTGGTTCGTGATCTCCGACCTCGGGTTGACGGCGATGGCCGGGACGGACGGGCTCCATGTCTTCGTGCGCGGTCTCGCGGACGCCCTCGCGGTGGAGGGTGTGACGGCCACGCTGGTGAACCGCGCGAATGCGGTCATCGGCACCGCCACGACCGACGTGGACGGCCATGCCGTCTTCCCGGCCGGCCTCACCGCCGGAACGGGCGCGGCCGAACCGGCGCTGGTGACGGTCGAGAAGGGCGAGGACATGGCCTTCCTTTCGCTTTCCGAGGCGGAGTTCGACCTTTCGGACCGTGGCGTGGCGGGACGCGAGGCGGCGCCGCCGATCGACGTCTTCCTTTCGACCGAGCGAGGCGCCTACCGCGCGGGCGAGACGGTGAACGCGACGATCCTTGCCCGCGACGCAGAGATGAAAGCGCTCGACGGGCTGCCGATGACGGCACGCCTGATCCGGCCCGACGGGGTGGAGTACTCCCGCATGCTCCTCGCGCCCGCGGGCGCGGGCGGCTTCACCGCCGCGCTGCCCCTCGCCGGCAATGCCCCTCGCGGTACCTGGCGGATCGAGAGCTTCGTCGAGGACGGCACGATCCTCGCGGCGCAGAGTTTCCTCGTCGAGGACTTCCTGCCCGAACGCATCGACTTCGCGCTTTCGCTGCCGGAAGGCGCGCTGCGCCTCAGCGACACACCGACGCTTTCCGTCGATGCGCGCTACCTCTTCGGCGCACCGGGCGCGGGGCTGGCGATGGAGGGCGACCTGCGGATATCGGCGCTCACCGCGCTGGATGCCTATCCGGGATACGTGTTCGGCAGATACGACGAACCCTTCTCGCCCTTCAGGGACAGCCTCTACGACCTGACCGAAACCGACGCGGCCGGCCATGCCGACGTGCCCGTGACCTTCCCTGACCTCGGCGAGGCGGCCAGCCGCCCGCTCGAGGCGCGCGTCACGCTGCGTCTGAAGGAGGGCTCCGGCCGCCCTGTGGAGCGCGACGTCACCCGCCGAATTCTGCCCGACAGTCCGGTAATCGGCATTAGGCCCGCCTTCGCGGACGCCACCGTCCCGCAGGGCGCGCAGGCCGAATTCGCGCTGATCGCCGTCGGCCCGGACGAGAAGCCGGCCGCGCGGAAAGTGCACTGGACGATCAACCGCATCGAGACGAACTATCAGTGGTATTCGCTTTACGGGCAGTGGAACTGGGAAGTGACCACAACCCGCAGCCGCGTGGCCGAGGGCGATGCGACGCTGACCGCAGAGGGGCCGGTCACCGTCTCCGCCCCGGTGGACTGGGGCAACCACGAGATCGTGGTAGAGGCGGCGGACGGCGCCTACGCGGCCTCCTCGGTGGAATTCTACGCCGGCTGGTATGTGCCCGCCGACGCCTCCGAAACGCCTGACACGCTCACCGTCGCCCTGGACAAGGAAGCCTATCGCCCCGGAGACACGGCAAAGGTCAGGATCGAACCGCGCACGGACGGCGTGGCGCTGGTCACGGTGCTGTCGAACCGGCTCATCGACATGAAGGCGGTGCCGGTGACGGCGGGGGAGAACGTCGTGGATCTGCCCGTGACCGACGACTGGGGCGCCGGCGCCTATGTCACGGCCTCGGTCATCCGGCCGCTTGCCGCGCAAGCCGGCCGCGCGCCCGCCCGCGCGCTCGGCCTCTCCTACGCAGCGGTCGATCCCGGCGCCCGGAAGCTCGCCGCCGCGTTCGAGGCCGTGGCCGTGGCCGAGCCCCGCGCCCCGCTGCCTGTCGCACTCAAGGTCGAGGGTGCCGCCACGGGCGAGGAGGTGATCGTCACCATTGCCGCCGTCGATCTGGGCATCCTGAACCTGACCGCGTTCACGTCCCCCGACCCGGAGGACCATTACTTCGGCCAGCGCAAGCTGGGCGTGGCGATCCGCGACATCTACGGACGGCTGATCGACGGCCGCAACGGCGCGCCCGGAACCGTGCGCTCGGGCGGCGATGCGGGCACGGGACTGAAGATGCAGGCTCCGCCGCCCACCGAGGAACTCGTCGCCTTCTTCTCCGGCCCGCTGACGGTCGGTTCCGACGGCTATGCCCGCACCGAATTCCGACTGCCCGGGTTCAACGGCACCGTTCGGCTGATGGCCGTGGTCTGGTCGAAGACCGGGATCGGACAGGCGGAGGCCGATGTGCTCGTCCGTGATCCTGTCGTCGTCACCGCCTCGGTGCCGCGCTTCCTCGCCCCCGGCGACGCGTCGCGCGTGCTTCTGGAGATCGTCCATGCCACGGGGCCTGCGGGCCGCATGGGCCTCGACGTGACCGCCGACGGCCTGACGCTCGGGGAAATTCCTTCCGGGCTCGACCTTGCCGAGGGGGCGAAGGCCGAGATCAGCGTGCCGATAGTCACTGCGGCCGCCGAGGGCACGGCCAAGGTTCGCGTGGCGCTGACTACGCCTGACGGCAGGCAACTCGTGAAGACACTGACGATTCCGGTCCAGGCCAACGACCCCGAGATCGCCCGCCAGAACCGGTTCGAGCTCGCCGCCGGCGCCAGCTTCACACTCGACGAGAACGCCTTCTCCGGCCTCCTGCCCGGCTCGGGTCGCGCCACGCTCGCCGCCGGTCCGCTCGCGCGGTTTGACGCGCCCGGGCTGCTGGCCAGCCTTGACGCGTATCCTTACGGCTGCACGGAACAGCTCACGTCGAAGGCCCTGCCGCTTCTCTACTTCGATCAGGTGGCAACCGCGATGGGGGCTGCCGGCGGAAGCGACGTGCATAAGCGGGTCGAGGAGGCAATCTCCCAAATCCTCCTCAACCAGTCGCCGAACGGCGCCTTCGGGCTCTGGTATCCCGAGGCGGGCGACCTCTGGCTCGACGCCTATGTGACCGACTTCCTCAGCCGCGCGAAGGGGCAGGGCTTCGCGGTGCCCGACACGGCCTTCCGCAACGCGCTCGACAACCTCAGGAACCAGGTCAACTACGCACCCGACTTCGACGAAGGCGGCGGGCCCTATGCCTATGCGCTCATGGTCCTTGCGCGCGAAGGCGCGGCTGCCATCGGCGATCTGCGCTACTACGCCGACGTCAAGGCCGAGGCCTTCGACACGCCCATCGCCGCCGCCCAGCTCGGCGCGGCTCTCGCTGCCTACGGCGACCAGCGGCGGGCGGATGCGATGTTCGCTCAGGCGGCCCGGATCGTCGCCCAGCGCGGGATGCAGGAGGCGCAGGTGTGGCGCGCGGACTATGGCACGGCCCTGCGCGACGCAACCGCCCTCCTCGCGCTCGCCACCGAGGCGGGATCGGCCGTGATCGACCACGACACGCTCGGCAACTCCGTCGCCTCGGCGATGGCCGGCCAGCGGCTTTCGACGCAAGAGGCGATGTGGGCGCTGCTTGCTACCCATGCGCTCATCGACCGGCCGGGGGCCGAGGGCTTCACGGTGAACGGCGCCCCAGTGACCGGCCCTCTTGTCCGTGTGCTTGACGAGCAGGCGCGCGACCCGCAGGTCATCACCAACGGCACCGGGCGCGATGCGACCTTGACGCTGACGACCTTCGGCGTTCCGACCGAGCCGGAACCGGCGGGCGGCAAGGGTTATGCCATCGCCCGCAGCTACTACACGATGGAAGGCGATCCCGCCGACATCGCCAGCGTGCCGCAAGGCACCCGGCTCGTCGCCGTGATCGAGGTCACGCCGACCGCCGCGGGCGAGGCGCGGCTGATCGTCAATGACCCCCTTCCCGCCGGCTTCGAGATCGACAATCCCGCGCTGATCCGCGCCGGCGACATCGTGGCGCTCGACTGGCTCGACACCGCCGAGACCCGCATGAGCGAGTTCCGGCAGGAGCGGTTCCTCGCCGCGGTGGACTGGACCTCGCGCGAACCGTTCCAGCTGGCCTATATCGTCCGCGCCATATCCCCCGGCACCTTCCGTCACCCCGCAGCGAGCGTCGAGGACATGTACCGCCCCGACTACCGCGCGCGGACGGAGGTCGGCCGGGTCACGGTGACGGAGTGAAGGCGCGGGTCGCCCTTGCGCTCGCCGCCCTGCTTTTTGCAGGCGGCCTCCTACGGGACGGGGCCGATCTGTGGATCGACGGGACGGTCCTGCCGCCGCTGACGGTCGAGACCGGCGTCGAGGTCACGGCGCGCGACGGCACTCTGCTCAGAGCCTTCACAGTCGCAGACGGGCGCTGGCGGCTCGATCCCGGCGCGGTGGACCGAGACTTCCTCGCCATGCTCGTGGCCTACGAGGACAAGCGGTTCTACCAGCACAATGGGTTGGACCCGCTCGCCCTCCTCCGCGCCGTCTGGCAGGTAGCGGCGAACGGGCGCGTGGTTTCGGGCGGTTCCACCCTGACGATGCAGGTCGCGCGGCTTCTGGAGGAAAGCGGCACTGGGCGGCTCTCCGGCAAGCTCCGCCAGATCCGTGTGGCACTGGCGCTGGAACGGCGGCTGACCAAGGACGAAATCCTCGACCTCTACCTCCGCCTCGCGCCATACGGCGGCAACCTCGAAGGCGTGCGCGCGGCGAGCCTGGCGTACTTCGGCAAGGAGCCGCGCCGACTGACCCGCGCCGAAAGCGCACTGCTGGTGGCGCTTCCCCAATCGCCAGAGACCCGCCGCCCCGACCGCGCGCCGGCGACGGCGGAACCCGCCCGCGACCGCGTCCTTGCGCGCCTGACTGCCGCGGGCGCCCTGCCTGTCGACCGAGGCGTCCGCACCGAACCGGTGCCGACGACCCGTCGCTCCTTCCCCGCGCTCGCCCCACACCTCGCCGACCGCCTCCGCCGCGAAGACCCGACCGCGCGCCGGATCGCCACAACCATCGACCCTGCGCTCCAGCGAAGCCTCGAGGCACTCGCCGCGCGGGTATCCCGCAGCTCTCCCGCCCGCGCCTCGCTGGCCATCCTCGTCGCCGATCACCGGACAGGGGATATCCTCGCCTCCGTCGGATCGCCCGACTGGACCGATGCGAGCCGCGCCGGATTCATCGACATGACGCGGGCGCTGCGTTCACCCGGCTCGACCCTGAAACCCTTCGTCTACGCGCTCGCCTTCGACGAGGGCCTCGCCCACCCTGAAACGCTGATCGAGGATCGGCCGGTATCCTTCGGCCCTTACGCGCCGCAGAACTTCGACCGCGCCTTCCGTGGCACCGTGACGGCGCGCGAGGCGCTGCAGCTTTCGCTCAATATCCCTGTCGTGAGCCTGACCGAAGCGATCGGGCCCGCACGGCTCCTGGCCGCCCTGCGCCGGACCGGGGCCGACCCCGTGCTGCCGGGCGGCGACCCCGGCCTTGCCGTCGCGCTCGGCGGCGTCGGGCTCACCCTCGAAGACCTGGTCGGGGCCTATGCCGCGCTCGCCCGGCTCGGTGCGCCGGTCCGGCTTTCCGCGAGGCCGGGCGCAACGCAGCCCGAAGGCCCGCGCCTCACCTCGCCCGAGGCCGCCTGGCTCGCCGCCGACATCCTCGCCGGTCTCCCGCCCCCTGCCAACGCGCCTACGCACCAGATCGCCTACAAGACCGGCACGAGCTATGGCCACCGCGATGTCTGGGCCGTCGGATTCGACGGCGCACATGTGGTCGGCGTCTGGCTGGGGCGGCCCGACGGAGCGTCACTCCCCGGCGCCTTCGGCGGAGAACTTGCGGCCCCCATCCTCTTCGACACATTCGCGCGGATCGGCCCCGAGCGCACACCGCTGCCGCCCCCGCCGCCATCGACCCTGATCCTGCCGAACGCCCGCCTTCCCCAGCCGCTGCAGCGTTTTCGCCCGAGAGGATCGATCCTCGCCCCAGGGGACGACATGCCGGAGATCGCCTTCCCGCCCGATGGCGCGCGGGTCGAAGCGGGTGCGTCGCTCGCGCTCAAGGTCCGGGGCGGAACGCCACCCTTCACCTGGCTCGCGAACGGGGCTCCGGCCGTCCTCTCCGAGCGGAGCCGCGAATCGGCGTTGCCCGTTCCGGGCCCGGGCTATCTCAGGCTCTCGGTAATCGACGGCCTGGGCGCCAGCGCGAGCGCGACAGTCACGCTTGGGCCCTGAGCCACTTGGCTGCCAGGCCCCCCGCCTCCCGACGGAGGGCTTGATCCACTCTGAGCAGGCTGCCCGTCAGATCCGCTCGATGGCGAGCGCGATGCCCTGACCGCCGCCGATGCACATGGTGACGAGCGCGTAGCGGCCACCGGTGCGCTCCAGTTCATGGAGCGCCTTCACGGTCAGGATCGCACCCGTGGCGCCCACCGGATGGCCGAGCGCGATGGCGCCGCCGTTGGGGTTCACCTTCGCCGGATCGAACCCGAGTTCCCTCGACACCGCGAGGGCCTGCGCCGCGAAGGCCTCGTTGGATTCGATCACGTCGAAGTCGCCCGCCGAAAGCCCGGTGCGCTTCAGAAGCTCGGTCACGGCGGGCACCGGGCCGATCCCCATGACCTCGGGCCGCACGCCGGCATGGGTGTAGCCGAGAAGACGCGCGCGGGCCTTCAGACCGGACTTCGACGCCGCCCCGGCAGTGGCGAGCACAAGCGCCGCCGCGCCGTCGTTGATCCCGCTCGCATTGCCGGCCGTGACGCTGCCGTCCTTCTGGAACACGGCCTTCAGCCCCGCGAGCGCCTCAAGGCTGGTGGCCTTCGGATGTTCATCGGTGTCGAACACGACGGTCCCCTTGCGGCCGACGATCTCAACCGGAACAATCTGGTCCTTGAACCGGCCCTCGGCAATCGCGCGGGCGGCGCGGGTCTGGCTCTCCATGGCGAAGGCGTCCTGATCGGCGCGGCTCACGCCATGCTCCCTGGCGACATTTTCCGCCGTCACGCCCATGTGGCCCGTTCCGAACGGACAGGTGAGCGCCCCGGTCATCATGTCGAGCGCCTTCGTGTCCCCCATCTTCTGGCCAAAGCGCGCGGCCTGCAGCACGTAGGGCGCCCGGCTCATGCTTTCGGCCCCGCCGGCGAGCGCGAAATCGGCGTCGCCCAGCATCAGGCTCTGCGCCGCCGAGACGATGGCCTGGGCACCCGAGCCGCAGAGGCGGTTCACGTTCATGGCCGGCGTGCCGTTCGGAATACCCGCCTGGACCGCCGCGACCCGGCTCAGGTACATGTCGCGGGGCTCGGTGTTGATCACGTGGCCGAAGACGACGTGGCCGATCTGATCGCCGGCCACGCCGGCCCGCTCCAGCGCCGCCTTCGCGGCGACCGTCGCGGTGTCGATTGGCGCCATTCCGGCAAGCGCCCCGCCGAAAGTGCCGATCGCGGTGCGCGCGCCGGACAGGATCACGATATCGTCGCTCATGCGGACCTCCTGTGGAATGAGACGCTGGAACTCTAGCTGCTGCGCCGCAGCGAAACCAGCGTGATTTCGGGCGGCTGGAAGACACGGAGCGGCACGCCCGAATAGCCGATCCCGCCCGAGACGATCAGGTGCCGCCCGCCCTCGCGGACATGGCCCCAGCCATAGCGAGAGCGATAGCGCGAGGGCGTCAGAGGCCGCCAGCCGGCAAGGTTCACCTGCCCGCCATGGGTGTGGCCGGATATCTGCAGGAAGGCGCGGGCATCGCCTTCGGCGAAATAGTCGGGCTCATGCGCCATAAGGACCGCAGGCGCGCCCGGCGGCACCGAAGCGAAGGCCGCATCGGGATCGTGCAGACCCGAATGGCCGAGCCGCCTGAGCGCCCGCTGACTGTCCATGCCCACGAGCCAGAAGCCGGCCCCGTGCGGGAGGCGTTCCGCCCGGTTCGTCAGAAGCCGGATCGGGCCTCCCTCCAGCGCCTCGACGACCGAATTGCGGGCAAATCGCGTCGCGCGCGACAGCCGGCAGTCCCACCAGTCGTGATTGCCCATCACGGCCGCAACGCCGAGCGGCGCGGCAAGCGGTGCAAGGGTCTCGACGATGGCCGTGGCGGGGATGCTGCGGGCGGGAAGGTTGCGGTCCGCGATGAAGTCGCCAGGGATGAGAACGAGATCGGGCCGGAGCGCATTCGTCGCCGCTACGATGCGCGCGATGGCGGAAAGCGGCGTCCAGGGTATGCAGACATGAAGATCGGCGAGAACAGCGATCGTCAGGTCGGGCAGCGTCCAGCGATGATCAGCGATCTCGTGCCGCACGATCAGGGGGCGGCTGAACATGGTCAGCGGTCGGAAGTGCGCCTTCTCCGCCATGGCTATCCGCCGGGCAGCACGGGCTGCCGCCCACCGGGGCCGAGCAGCCAGACCCGGTCGCCCTCGATCACCACGGCCGAAAGGGTGCGGCCGTATCCCGCACCCGTATCTATGTTGAGCCGGTTGCCATAGTGGGTGACACGATCGACCGGCGTGTGGCCGTGCACGACCAGCGCACCGTGGTCGCGCGGATCATCCAGGAACGGCCGCCGGATCCACAAGAGGTCGTCCTCGGCCTGCGCGTCCAGCGGCACACCGGGGCGGATGCCGGCATGGACGAAAACCGCGGGCCC
This sequence comes from Albidovulum sp., assembly GCF_041919395.1. Lineage (NCBI taxonomy): Bacteria > Pseudomonadati > Pseudomonadota > Alphaproteobacteria > Rhodobacterales > Paracoccaceae > Albidovulum > Albidovulum sp. The sequence goes on along the minus strand of NZ_JAYRTX010000009.1, from coordinate 1,185 downwards.
CCGGCGATAGCTGGCGTGAAGGCCCGACAGGAACCGCACATGCGCAGCGGGCACGGCCGCCAACGCATCGGCATGGAGGTCGAACAGCATCCGTTCCCCGGCGCCGGCAACGCCGTAGGACGCGAGCGTGGTATCCCCGCCGAGACGCGGCTCGATCCAGTGCATGCCCTCGCGGAGCCCGGGATCCTGGCTGTCGGGATCGGCGAGAAACCCCGTGAACATCCGGTCATGGTTGCCCTTCAGCACGATCCACGGCTCACCCCGGCCGACACCGGCCAGAAGGAAGTCGATCACGCCGCGACTGTCCGGCCCACGGTCCACAAGGTCGCCGATGTGGACGACCGGCGCCCCGTGATCGCCCACCCGCCCCCGGTCCATCGCAATCCGGTCGTGCACATCTTCCAGCTTGTCGCGTGCGCCGTGGATGTCGCCTATGGCGTAGGTTCTCATTCCCGATCCCTGCCCGTTCGGGGCGGACGCTACCCTGCCCGCCGGTTCGCGGCAACCGGCGGGCAGGCTCTTCTGCTCACCCGATGTCGAAGACCAGCGGCTTGACCTGCCGGAACATGCCCGTCGCCTCCAGCGCGCGGATGACCTCTGCCTTCGGCGCCTCGTCGAGATAGAGAAGCGCGATCGCGTCGCGGCCGACGCCCGATCGGCCGAGCGTGAAGTTGGCGATGTTCACGCCTGCGTTCCCAAGCGTCTGGCCAAGCGTCCCGATGATGCCCGGCACGTCCTCGTTGGTGGTGTAGAGCATGTGCGCCCCGATCTCGGCGTCGATATTGATGCCCTTGATCTGGATGAAACGCGGCTTGCCGTCCGAGAAGACCGTCCCGGCGATCGACCTTTCGCGCTTCTCCGTCACCACGGTCAGCTTCATGTAGCCGTCGAAGACGCCACTCTTTTCCTGTTGCGTGGTCGAGATCTGTATCCCGCGCTCCTTGGCGACGACGGGGGCCGAAACCATGTTCACATCCGGGTTGGTCGCCTTCATGATCCCGGCAATCGCGCCGCAGTTCAGCGCCTGCAGGTTCATCCGTGCGACGGCGCCGTCATAGAGGATGTTGATCGCCTTGATCGGCTCGTCCGTCATCTGGCCGGCGAAGGCGCCGAGATGCTGGGCGAGCTTCTGCCATGGCCCCATGACGGCGGCTTCCTCGGCGGTGACCGAGGGCATGTTGAGCG